>JBDTMO010000215.1:0-8463 GCA_039934235.1 bacterium
GGATTTACGCGGATTTGGCGGATCGCCGCGGATCCTCGGCTACGGCTCCATTGTCAACGCGTCTCCGTGCAGCGCGCGTGCGATCGAGTGAGCGAGAGATCCTCTCGGCGACTCTTTCAAGTACGATAGCGGAACCAATGACTGTGCGGCGTTGCGGTCATCAGTGAACTCACCCTGCGCGTGCTCAGTGCATCAATACGTCCGGATCCTTCGCCTGCAGCTCGGATGACAATTCCGGTTGGAGCGACACGTTGACCATCCACACCGCGCCGTCAAGGCGGGCGTCAGGAGGCATCCTGCCGCCAAACATCGCGCGCTCCGAGCCAGGCGTGATTTTCCATTTCTTCAAGACGATCATTCGTGACGGAAGCTCCGCGCCACTCTCGTCGCGTATTGAATACACCAACTCAGGAGCGACACCCCGCGCCTCTTCCTCGCTCAACTGCCGCAGCCCGATCGTTGCCGAAGTCGCAAAGTGTGTGCGCGATCGATTCTCGTCGGATTCGTGGGGCTCAATCCGATGCTGAAAGACGCGGGTATCGGAGGGCATCTCGTACCGGACCTGCATCATATTCTCCAGCCGTTCGTCGTCAGAGGCCAGGATGAGGAAGCCCGTTCGCACTGACTCGTCGTCGGCAGTGTACCGATGAATCCGGCCGACCAGCCGATCGCCACGATACAGCGACAACTTCCGGAACTCCGCGAACTGCGACGCCGGGGGAGGTTTAGGCGCGGCCGGGACAGCGTCGTCGTGCCGAAACGGCTCGATCAGCTCAACGAGCCATTCATGATCAACCTGCTCGAGCGGATGCGGCGTTCCAGGAAGAACGGCAAGCTCGCCGCGCCCAAGTGCACGCGACACACGCGTGCTCTCTTCGACGCTCACCGTCGCGTCTCGATCACCGACTGTGATCCGAACACGCTGCTCGATCTTCTCTAACGCTGACGCGTCGATTACCGGCTGCTGTCCCAACTCCGTCAACAGATTGGCAGTTTGCGTAAGAACACCCTCCCACCCGCCAGCGCCACCATGGCGTGCTTCCAACTGTTCGGCAAAGCGGGGGACCTTTGCCTTGATTACCGCTGGGTCGAGACGCGCGGCATCGCGCGCTGCAATTTCTGGCGTCCAGTCGAATTTGGTGCCGAGTGTGACGATAGTTCGCACGCGATCGGGATGCGCGAGTGCAAGCGCGAGCGCGACATAGCCGCCCATGCTGTAGCCAAAGAAGTCGGCGCTCTCGAGTCCATCCTTCTCGAGCTCGACAAGGAGCTGCTCGACGAATCCGGAAACGGTGAATGAATGCGTGCCCAGCGGCGTGTTGCCGTGACCAGCAAATTCCACAACGCGGAAGTCGCGCGTTCGCTGGCGCAACCGGGCCGCCAGTGGATGCAGTTGCGCAGCGGAACCGAGCGCGCCGTGCAGCAGGTAGATCGTCATGGGCGATGCTCCTGCCCAGGATCAATGCAGGGCGGGCAACGGTGGAAGCGACGCGAGAAATTGCGCGAACGGCTCCTTCCACACCGCCGCGACGGTGTGTGTTCCATGCCCTCGCGTTGCCGGGCTGATTGGAATCATGATGAACCGCCCAGTCGGCACGCGCGTAATCAGGCGCTCGATGATGCCAAGTTCCGGCGGATTGACCTGATCGTCTGCCGAGTTGATGGCGAGCAGCGGAACCTTGATGCGCGACAGCATGGGTTCGGGATTGTAGTCGCGCGAGGCATCGAACGCGTACAGAAAATCGTTCGCATCGGTGTTGCGCATGCGCGCGTTCAGAAAGCGCGTGATCACTGCGTCCGCGGAGTCGCGCGTTGGAGCGTCGTGGTGTTGAACGAGGGGCGCACTACTCATGATGTACAACAGCTGCAGCGCGCCCCGCAGTCCACCTGGTGGCGTGGTGTATTCGCCGCCCTTCCATTCAGGGTCGTTGCGGATGTCGTCCATTGCCATCTTGCGGATCATGCGATTGCGACCCACGATCGACGTCGGCACGCTGGCCAGCGGGACGGCAGCATCCATGAAGTCGGGATAGCGTTCGGCCCACACCCAACTGTGCATCCCGCCCATCGACGTGCCCATGACGAGACGGACATGGGTGACGCCAAGCTTCTCGGTAAGCAACCGGTGATCGGCGTCCACCATGTCGTCATAGTTGTAATGCGGAAAGCGCGCGTGCAGCCCTTCGCTTGGCCGGCTGGACAGGCCGTGGCCGATGCCGTCGGGCAGGATGACGTAATACTTCGTTGTATCGAGCGGCTGGTCGCTGCCGTACAACTCGTTGGCAAAAATCGGCGACAGGAATTGTGTTCCCGCGCCTGTGGTACCGTGCATGATGAGCACGGCATTGCGCACGACGCCGCTCGCGTCGCGGCGAGGCTGGCCGAAGGTGCGGTAGTGGAGCGAGAGCGCAGGGAGCGTTTCGCCGCTCGCGAACTTGAAGTCGCGAATTACGTAGTCACCAGCCACGCCCGGTGCTGGGCGCGTGCCTTGTGCGTTTAGAGGTGCGACTGCTGACGCCAGCAGCGCGAGCGCAAGGTATAGTCTGAAGGTCATGGAGGCACGCGAAGCGAGTCGTGGTCATCCCGCAGGAGCGAGCCCGCGAGTGAGTGTCGGGATCTACTAGGCACGCGATCGAAGGTAGCATGCCACAGCGCAGGTACAGAAGATCCCGACACGTGCTCGCACGTGCGGGATGACATCCGTCCACCAGCGCCGCTCGGGTGACAGCCCTTCTCAACGCCGCTTGACAACCGGCCGTTCGAATATCACGACGGCATCTCCGCCGGCTGGCGCGAGCATCAGCCCTGGATTCCACGACGCAAATGGAACCAGGCCCGGTAACACGACCTGCGCGCGATCGAGGAATAGATCGAACCCCGGCGCCGCTTCGTGGAACTCCATCACGCTGCCATTCGCGAGATCGACGCCGAGGCGCATGGCGGCTGGTGTCTTGTCCGCGAGACGGTAGGCGCGAACGCGCTTGATGTCGGCCCACCGTGCGGCGGCGATACACCGACCACCCTTCCACAACGCGAACCCCGCCGCGACGACGACGATACGCCCGAGATCATCTCCCGGCGGAACGACGTTCAACTGTTCGCGAATCCTGGTCGCGCGCGCACCTGCGAAGGCGACGGATCGAGGATCACCGCGGCGATACTCTCGTAGGCGATCACGGCGCGAAACGTGTCGTGCAGTCCCGTGGCGGATTGCGGCTCGCCGAATCGCGGACGCTCGTGCGCGAGATCGCCCTTTGTCAGGTAGGTCTCCAGCGTGATGGTGCCCGCGCCGACGTCAACCACGGAGCGAACGCGGTGCGCGTGGCCGCTGATGAGCTGCACTTCGACGATGGGATGGCCACCGGTTGCCTCCACATCGCGGAGCAAGGTTGTGTTGAAGTAGGTCTCGTCGAACATGTTGGCCAAAAAGGGTCGGAGAAATCGAGCACAGCGCCGCTGCTTATCTTGCCGTCATGCCACGCTTGCCTGGTTGGGTGCCGCGTAATCCTGGGTGCGGCTGCCTCGTCCTCATCGTCGTCGCCGTTGCGGCACTGCTGCTCTACGGCGACGCGCGCTGACGCCCGAAAGGTAGTCTTCGGCGCTCACCCTGTTCACGCCTCAGTACGCTCCCTGACTCCAGTAGCCGACTCGAAGACCCTCGCCTGTTGAGACGACTGCCATCCACACTTCGCAGAAGCGATCGAACCCGAGCTGCTCCATCTGCTCGTCCGAGCACTGCAGCTGCAGGCTCATCCAGTAGCGAACGTTTTCGTCGGTGACCTCAGGAGCGACGTCGCGCAGCTTTCCGTCGGCGAACGATATCGGCTCACGAAGTTGGGTGGCCTTCGTGAAGGCATTGCCATCAACGGCGGGCTCCGGATACTCCGGGTACTGCATGCCCTCGACGCCGCTCTCCTGCAGCACGCTGCGATACTCGTCCTCGAAGAAGCGCTGCACCTGATCAGGAGTCCACGTCGACCTCATCCATGGTGCGAGCGTGGCATGCACGGCTGACCATTCACGCTCGAGCGCGAGGCGCCCCAGCTCCTCCCCGAAAGCACGTACGTCGTCGTCCATGAAGTCGCTCGTCTTGTCGTTTGCCCGAACGTCGGCGGCACTCAGGGAAGCAGGGGCGCCGGCGGCAGCGGCGCAGGAATGCCAATGGAGTCGCCCGGCGGCAACTTTCTCGTCCGGCCATACTCCGCCCGCGCCGCCACAAATTTGTCGGCGCGTGATTGCCACAGTTGAATCGCCAGATCGTACTTCACCAACACATTGTGGATCCAGTACGGCCGGTTCTCTCGCATCCACGCCGATTCATAGAGATCGCGATTGAGCGCATACGCATCCCGCAAATCCTGAAGTCGTCCGTTGATTCCCGAGATGTCACTGAGCTGGCTATTCGCATCGCGGCGCGACGTGTCGGCGGCGTTTGCGTACGAACGACGAACGTCGTCGGCGAACTGGAACTTCATCCCGATGAGGTCGAGACGACGCGCACCGAGCTCGATCCCTTCGAGCGCGTCCCCATTCACGACGGGACCGGCAGCCCGCAACTGCGCCACGTATACGAGCGCGGACTCCGCGGCCACGCGAATCTCGTGCGACATGGGGCGGATCTTCTCGGCGGTAAGCACTCCGTCTGCACTGAAGGGATCGCGCCAGTACAACGCGTCGCTTCCTTCGCCGAGACCGGCCTTGGCGAGCGACGCATGCGCCGCCATCAACAAGCGCTCCGCCGCATCCACCTTGCCGGTTGTATCGCGGAAGAATGCACGACCGAACGACTGCTGAAACGTCTCGATGTTGCTCTCGCCGGCCTGCCATCCCGCCGCGGCGCCGAAGAGCACACCAGCCCACACCTGGTTGAACAGCGCTTCGCCGTCGTCGTCCCACGTGGTATTGAGCAGGCCCGTGGCGCCGAGTCGCTGGCCGTCGCGCACGAAGTTGCGGATGTTGACGAAGGCAATGTTGTTGTTCGGGTAGACGCGATTCCAGCTGCTAACGCCCGGCGCCACCCAGGTTTCGATACCGGCTTGCGTAAACGGCGTGATCTGGCGGTCGAACGACGGCGATGCACCGTACGACCAGGCAACAGCCACCATCTCCTTAGGCAGTGAACGCACGAGTGTGGGGTGATTCACCGCGACGTCACCCCAGAACAGGTACTTCTTCCCGGGACGCTTGATCGACTCGACGATGTCCTTCAAGAAGCCGAGATAGACGGGGCCGATGCTGTCGCGCTTGATGATTTCGGCGGTCTGTCCTCGACCGAGCTCGAAGGTTTCGTCGGCACCGATGTGCACGAACTTACTCGGGAAGATCGAGTCGATCTCGGCAAACCATTGCTTGATGAGCGCCATGGACCCCGGCTGGCCCGGCGCCAGCACATGCCCGTGCGGCGTTTCGGCCAGCTGCGCATAGAGTTCGTACTTGAGCGCGTGATGCAGGTGTCCAAATGCTTCCTGCTCCGCGATGACGTCGATGTGATAGCGTCGAGCGTATGCGACCAGCTCCGTGATGTCCTCGCGGGAGATGGTGCCGCCGGGTGGACCAATGAGCGGATTGGAGCGGTACTCGAGCGTGTGCTCGAAGTAGGGCGAGTACACGTTGATCTTGTAGGCGGCAAAGGTGCGCAGCTGCCGCTTCATGTAGGCGAGCGTTGGCACGGGACCGCGAGACAGGTCGTCGTGGAGGCCGCGGTATTTCATCGCTGGCCAATCGCGTACCGATGCCATGCGCAGCACGGCGCGCGGTCCCCGTCCAATGACGAGCTGCTTGACCGTCTGCGCGCCGTAAAAGACGCCGGATGATGTGGCGCCAATGACGTTCAGTGTTGCGCCGTCCGGGACGAGGACATAGCCCTCGTCGTGCATGTCGTCCGCAAACGTCGCGTGCGTCTTTGCGAGAAGGGCCTTCGCCGCTGCGGACGTGGAGCGGAGCAGCACGACCTTGGCACTGCCTGTTCCGACGATAGGCACGCCGGCCTCGCGAAGCGCGTCGCGCAGGTCGCGGGCGGCAAAGGCGTCGGCACTGTCGGCAGGAATTGCGACGTCGAGTCCGCGTGGCAGCGCCACCTCCCGCTCCACGCGCCCCTCACGTGGTTGCGGCACGAGCAGGAGTTGCTGCTGCTGCGCGAGCAATGGCGAACCTGCAAGCAGCGCGCACAGCACGAGGAGCCGTAGGTGCAGCTCCTTCGCGGCGCTCAGGACGATCATGGGGCGGGTGAGGCGCATACGTCTCCAGAAGATGGTCACGAAAGTAGACGAGAAAGAGCATCGGGATGGAGCGACCAACCGAGCAAGCCTGCGAGCCCCATGACGACGCCGAACACAGAGGCGGTCAGGGCAACCCAGAACAACCATCGTCGCTGCGTGAGTGACGTAAGTGCCAGCAGGGAGATCGCGATGGCAGTGAGGGCGTCCGCGAGATCGAATTGGTCGTCATGAAGGTTTAGCGAATCGTAGGTTGCCTGATCGGCCAGCGCCTGCTTCTGCAGCTCACCCTTTTTCTGTTGTTGTTCCGCGGCGAGCGCCTTGTATCTGGCAATGACATGTGCGGCCTGCGCCTTCACCGCGGCCGATTGGCCAGCGGTCACGATTTCCAGTTGCTCCGCCTGGGCCTGCGCAATTTCCTGGCGGATGTTGCGCGCCTGGTAGAACGACCAGTGGTCGATCTTGTCGGCCTGCGCTTGCTGCATGGCTTGCACGAGATTGTCGTCGCGCACCTTGCAGATGCCCATGAAGGTGGCGAGCAGCGCGACGGTGATTGCGACCCACGTATTGAGTTGACGCGCCCGCGCATCCGCGCTTGCGGGCGGCGGGTCGTCCTGGGTGGCGGCGTTCAGTGGATCGATGTCCATTGCGTCCGGTAACGGAGTCGGAACGACGCTTGACGGCCCGACCGACCCACGAAGCGATGACCAGTCAGTAAATTGGGCTTGCCGACGTCGGCGACTCCAGAGGGAGGAATGGTCGTATTCTAGCGCTCATCCTGCAATCCGCTGCTCCAGGCCTGCGTCACCTTCAGGACATGACGCTGCTGGAAAAGCTGTGGAAATACACGGCTCTCGGTGCCTCGAGCATCGTTTTCGAAGAAGCGAACCCGATTTTTGGCGGTATCGCGGCTCGCCACGGGCGCGCGGGAATGCTGGGCGTTGTGGTTGCCGTGGCGCTGGGGACGTGGGTGGCGTCGATCCTCCTCTACTACGTGGGCCTCTGGCGCATCGACTGGGTTCGCGCGCGCTGGCCGGAGAAGCACCGACTGCTCGACGCTGCATTGGCCATCGTACAACGACATCCGTGGCGGGCGTCGCTGGCCGTTCGGTTTGCCTACGGACTGCGTCTCCCGCTCCCAATTGCGTGCGGCGCCGCACGACTGCCAATCGGCCTGTACACCTTGGCCAGCGGAATCAGCTGCTGGGTGTGGGCGTTCGTGTTTGCCTACACCGGGCTGGCCTTCGGGGGTGCCGCGATCCGACTGCTGCACTTCACCCAGCGGCTCGAGGTGCGACTCGGCGTTGCGGCCGTCTTGCTCCTCATTGCGCTGTTCTTTGTCGTGCGACGTCGGTTCATGGCCGAACGGACCGCGCGTGTCCTTGCGGGTGAACCCATTCCGATCGTGACGACCGGCGAGCGTAATCGCTGGTCGCGCCCCAAATGACGCCAGAGGAATTCCGGAAGTTCGGCCACCAGATCATCGATTGGGTCGCTGACTACCGGGCAACTGTCCATGCGCGGCCCGTGATGGCGCAGAGCACGCCAGGCGAGATCAAGGCGAGTCTTCCGGCCTCACCGCCAGTGGCGCCCGAAGCGTTCGACGCGATTCTCCGCGACGTGGACGACATCATCATGCCGGGGATTTCGCATTGGCAGCATCCGAGCTTCTTCGGGTATTTCCCAGCGAACTCGTCGGCCGCCAGTGTCCTTGGCGACTACCTGAGCACTGGACTCGGCGTGATTGGGCTGTCGTGGCAGTCGAGCCCTGCGCTCAGCGAGCTCGAAGAGGTGACGACTGACTGGATGCGCCAGATGGTCGGGCTGTCGGACGCGTGGAGTGGCGTGATTCAAGACACGGCGTCCTCGAGCACGCTGGTCGCCCTCTTATGCGCGCGCGAGCGGACGACGGATTACAGTCTCGTGCGCGGCGGCTTGCAGCAGGAAGACAGCGCGCTCGTTGTTTACGTGTCGTCGCACAGTCACAGCTCCGTGGAAAAAGCTGCGTTGCTGGCCGGTTTTGGTCGAGACAACCTGCGGCTCATCGCGCACGACGAGAACTTTGCGATGCGCGCTGACGCGTTGGATGCGGCGATTACAGCGGACATCGCGGCGGGGCGAACGCCGTGTGCCATTGTCGCAACCACCGGCACGACCACGACGACTGCGCTCGATCCGGTGCGCGCGATTGCGGCGATTGCGTCGACGCATCGTGTATGGCTCCACATCGACGCGGCGATGGCCTTCC
>JBDTMO010000216.1:0-8424 GCA_039934235.1 bacterium
CCCAACAGATCCGCTGTCGGACAAGGTGCTTGAAGGGTTGCTCAAGGGCGCGGACGATGCGCGCATTGTTTCAGCCGTGCAATCGCTTTTCCGCGAACTGAGTGCGGCGCGCTCGGTAGTGGGCAGCGCCAGCGATGTGGCACTCCTGGGCGCCGCGGCGAGTGCGCTGCATGCCGGCGTGGCGCCTGCGGATCTTAGACGACTCGTGCGGCCTGCCGGCGGCGAATCGCCCGAGGCTGGATTGCTCACCAGCGCGTTAGTCGTGCTCGCCGATATTGTCGCAAAGCATGTACCAGCGACCGTCGCGGCGTCGGCGATTGGCGACTTGCTGCAGCACGGCGCGCCGGCGCGCCAGTTCCTCGCGCTGCGCGGTGAGGTCGAGCAGGACATCCTCTCTGGCCGGACGCCGGAGGCGGCGATGTTGGGTCGCACGCGGGCGCATCTTCGCACGCTCGATGTCGATCCGTTAACGGCGCGTCCTGTGGCGCCGCCTCGTCCGCCCGATATTCAGGACGTCGTGCCAGCGCTCTAAAGCCAGTGTTGGCGGTCAGGATGCGGACGGCCGTCACCCCGCAGGCGCGAGCAGAGCGAGCGCGTGTCGGGATCTTTTGTCCATGCGCTCGACCAGCGGCATGGAACAAGGATGGTAGATCCCGACATGCGCTTCGCGCATGCAGGATGACAACCCCTTAACGCGTCGTGACGCAGGTGTGGTGGCGCAGGTATCACTCCAGGAAGACCTGATCACGTAAGGTCAAATTCACTCTGGAGGGTTCAATGCAGCACCAGCAGCACACACGAGGCTCACGCGTGTCCTCGTTCGCGACGGGCATTGCGATGTGCGTTGTTATCGGCACGATCGCATGCGGAGGCGACGGGAGTTCTGTTCTTACCGGCGCAGAAAAGATTGCGAGCCAGACGACTGGCTCCGGCGATTCATCGCACACGAATCCCGGAACATCGAACGGACCGGTAGCGAGCGTCGTCGTGTCTCCACACGCGCTGTTCCTGGCGCTTGGCAACTACGGTCATGTGATCGCGGTTGCGCTCGACGCCAACGGTGTCGCGGTCGTGAACAAACACGCCACGTGGCGCTCGTCAAACGCCAACGTCGTCGTGGCGAGCGACACTGGTGTCCTCCGCGGAAATGCCGTCGGGACCGCGAAGGTGTATGGCACCATCGATGGACATGAGGATTCGTTGACCGTGATTGTCGCCGCCGGCTCCAATCCGACCGATTCCACGCACACCGATTCCACGCACACCGATTCGACATCACACGGCACAACGGTGCCTGTCGCTTCGTTCAACCTGTCGCTAACCGTCCGCGGCTCACTGTCGGCGTCGGACACGTTACAGACGGAAGCCGTCGCGGGCGCACGCGTGACGCTGACGAGAACGATGGGTATTCATGGCGACACGTTGAATCCCGCAGTACTCGTGGCAACGTTGACGACGGACGAGCACGGAGTGGCGAGTATGCAGAATGTGCCGGGCGGGACGTACCATCTTGTCGCGACGGCGCCTGCTGGTTCGCCGTACCTCGTCACCAGCGCGGGGATCTTCTCACCGAGCGTGAGTGAGGTGCAGGTCGCGATGCTGATGTTGCGGGCGCCGTAAAGGTTGTCGTCCTGAGTGCGGCGAAGCTCCCACTGTTTAGGCAAGGTGCAGATCCTTCGACTCGCTCCGCTCGCTCAGGATGACAGTGAGCGGGACGTGCAGGTCCTTCGACTCGCTCCGCTCGCTCAGGATGACAGTGAGCGGGACGTGCAGGTCCTTCGACTCGCTCCGCTCGCTCAGGATGACAGCTTTCCCCCTACGGCTTGCGCGCGGCCATGCGGAGCGCCTCTGCGCGCGCGTCCTCGTCCTCGTGCGGAATGGGATCCTCACCAGGATTCACGAACACATCGTCCTCGACACGATGCTGGCGCTGATAGAGTTCTCTATAGCGCCCGCTCTGCGCAATCAATTCGCGATGGGTTCCGCGCTCCACAATCTCGCCATGCTCGAGCACGAGAATCTGGTCCGCGCTCGTGATCGTCGAGAGCCGATGCGCAATCACGAACGTCGTTCGGCCCGCACGCAGGCGACGAAGTCCTTCCTGGATCATCTGTTCGCTCTCGCTGTCGAGCGACGACGTCGCCTCATCGAGAATGAGTATCCGCGGATCGGCGAGAATGGCGCGCGCGATCGCGACGCGCTGGCGCTGTCCGCCCGAGAGCTTCACGCCGCGTTCACCGACGATGGTGTCGTACTGGTCGGGGAAGCCTTGCACGAACTCGTCGACGTTGGCGATGCGCGCGACCTCGCGCACCTGCTCGTCCGTCGCATCGGGGCGCGTGAACGCGATGTTGTCGCGAACCGTGCCGTCGAACAGGAAATTGTCCTGCATCACGACGCCAAGATGTCCACGATAGTCGTGGAGCTTCAGCCCTTCGAGGTCGGCGTCATCCAGCGTAATGCGACCCTGCTGCGGACGCGCAAACGCCATCACGAGCGAGATGAGCGTGCTCTTGCCGGATCCGCTCGACCCCACGAGCGCCGTGGTTGTCCCCGCGGGCGCATCGAATGAAACGCCCTTGAGCACGGGCACATCCGTCTCGTACTCGAACCACACATTTTCGAAGCGCACGTCTCCGCGCACCACCGGCACGGCGGCCTTGCGCGCGTCCTCCTGATCTTCCGTCGCCATATCGCGCAACTCGCGAATGCGATCGAGACCAGCGAGCGCTTCGGTGAGCTGCGTGCCGATATTTGCAATCTGGACAAGTGGCAGCGTCACGAGGCCGATGAAGATCAGGTACATCAGCAGGTCGCCGATCGTCATCGCACCGGCCAGCACAGCGCGTCCACCGAAAATCATCAGCAGCACGCCAATGGCGCCAACAACGGCGGTTGACATCGCGCTTGTCAGCGATGTTCCCGTAATCGTGCTCGCAACGTTCTTGAACAGCCGGTTTACGCCGCCGGCGAACACGGCGCGCTCGCGATCTTCCGCCGTATAAACCTTCACGATGCGGATGCCGCCAATCGTCTCGGCGAGCCGTCCAGTGACGTCGGCCGTAATGACGCTGCGCTCGCGAAACAGCGGCCGCAGCCTGCCGAATGCGGTCGCCATGCCGGTGCCGAAAATGGCCAGGAAGACGACGGTGCCCAGCGTGAGCTGCCAGTTGAGCCAGAAGAGCACTCCTAACGCGACGACCGCCGTAAACAGGCCGCCCACGAGTTGAATGAGCCCGGTGCCGACGAGATTGCGAATGCCCTCCGGATCATTCATGACGCGCGACACCAACACGCCGCTCTTGGTGCTGTCGAAGTATCGCACCGGGAGGCGGATGAGATGCGCCTGCACGTCCTCGCGCAGCTTGGAGATTGCCGCCTGCGCCGCCACGCTCACAACCTGCGAGAGCGCGAACGATGTGATTGCATTGATCAGCACCGCGACGCCGGCGGCCAGTGCGAGCGGCGTCAGCAACTCGACATGATGCTTGCCAATCACGTCGTCGATGAGCCACTTGGTGCTCGCGGGCAAGACGAATCCCGCGGCGCGGCTGATGAGCATGAGAGCGAGCCCGATCGAAACGGAGCGGCGGTGCTCCCAGATGAGCGCGCGCGCCTCAGCCCACGCGCGCTTCGAATCGTACTTTGGTTTCTTCTTCTCGGCCATGGAGCAAAGTTAGCGCGTTGGGCGAGGCGGGGAGTCCCTTGACGTCCGCGCCGGGCTTCGACATCGTACGCTCGGCGCTGGTCCGCGCCCAACCTCGAGAGACTCCGCCCCAGCAGGAGTCCACAGCGAGGCAAAGGGGGGCAAACTCCCGGATCTGTATCGTCATCCTTTGCGTCACCGCGACGCACTGCTGGGGAGTGAGTCGCGGTGTATCCAAAGGGAACACGACGATGCCACGCCACAAGGATCTCAAGCGCCTGATTCGCGCTCGCATGGAAAAGACGGGCGAAGCGTATACCGCCGCTCGCGCTCAGGTCATTCAGAAACAAGGCACAGCGCCGGCTACGGATACAGCGGCATCGCCACCGGTTGCTGCACCGCCAGACCTGGCGTCACTCGCGGGCATGAGCGACGAGCGCATCAAGGAAAGCACCGGCTGCACCTGGGAGCGCTGGGTGTATGCGCTGGACCGCCGCAAGGCGTACACGATGTCGCACAAAGACATCGCGACTCTGCTGCGAGAGAAATACAAGGTTGATTCCTGGTGGTCGCAGACCGTGACCGTCGGTTACGAGCGCATCAAGGGATTGCGTGCGCGCGGCCAGAAGCGCAGTGGGAGCTACGAGGTTTCCCGCTCGCGCACGTTTAACGTGCCGGTGACGACGCTCTTCGATGCGTGGGCGAATGCACGCACGCGCACGCGCTGGCTGGACGGTGCCAGGACGAAAGTGCGCACAGCCACGGCGCCGAAATCCCTGCGCCTGGATTGGGCGGACAACGCGATCGTTGCTGTGGGGTTTATCGCGAAGGGCACTTCCAGGAGCACCGTTGCCTTCACACATACGAAGCTGCAATCTCGTGAGGCAGCAGACGCGGCAAAGGCCTATTGGGCCGAACGGCTCGACGCGCTCGGCGAGGTACTCAACCGATGAGCAATGAGCCCCACGCTGCTGTTGGACCCACGGACGCGAACCACAGCCGCGCGATCACTCACGCAATCGGGACCATGATGCGACTACGCAACACGCTATTCCAGACGATCGCCACGGTAGCGACTGCGCTGCCGCTCTTCGCGCAAAACCCCACGCCCGGCGCGCCTGGTGCGCAGATTCCGCCCACTGGTGAAGGCGCGGCACAGCAACCGACCGTTCCGCAGCAACGGCGGGCCCCGCGTCCGTACGCGCAGGTGATTACGTCGCGCGCGCACACGGAGCATGGCGCGATCACGGCACACAAGGTCGACGACCGCTACTTCCTCGAGGTCGCCGATTCCATCATCGGGCGCGATTGGCTGCTCGTGAGTCGGTTGTCCGGCGTCCCCGCGGGCTCAGGTGGATTTCAGAGCGCAGGCAGCTCGGTGAACGAACGCATGGTGCGCTGGGAGCGCGTGAATGATCGCGTGCAATTGAAGAGCATCAGCGTCAACGCGGTGGCGGACGACTCGCTTCCGATCGCGCGCTCGGTGAGCCAGAACAACTACGCGCCAATCCTGGCGTCGTTCCCAATCGCGGCGTTCACGCGCGACAGCACCAGCTACGTGCTCGACGTCACCGACTTCTTTGGTGGCGACATACCGGCGCTCTCGGGCCTGAGCGCCGCGCAACGACGCACCTACGGCGTGCGGCGGTTCGACGCATTGCGCTCGTACGTCAGCAGTGTCCGCGCATTTCCCATCAATGTCGAAGTGCGGCACGTGCAGACCTTCGACGCCGCGGACCCCCCGGGGGACCGCAGCGGTGGCACGGTGTCGCTCGAGATGCGCCAGTCGCTCGTGTTGCTGCCGCGTGAGCCCATGCGCCCGCGCAATTTCGACGAACGCGTCGGATTCTTCACGGTGGATCGCGTCAACTACGGTCTCGATGAACAGAAGGCCGCGACGCAGACCTTCATCACACGGTGGCGCCTCGAGCCAAAGGACCCCGCGGCCTATGCGCGCGGGGAACTGGTCGAGCCCGTGAAGCCCATCACGTACTACATCGATCCCGCCACGCCGACGCGATGGAAGCGGTACGTGAAGGAAGGCGTGGAACAGTGGCAGAAGGTCTTCGAGAAGGCCGGCTTCAAGAACGCCATCATCGCGAAGGATCCGCCGAGCAAGGCGGAAGACCCCGATTGGGATCCGGATGACGCGCGGGTGTCGATGGTGCGGTGGGCGGCGAGCCTCGTGCGGAACGCGGTAGGCCCGCACACCTCCGACCCGCGTACGGGCGAGATCATCAACAGCGAGATCACGTGGTATCACAACCACATGCGGTCGTATCGCAACCGCCTGCTGCTGGAGACCGGTGCGGCAAACCCGTCGGCGCGGACGCTCGACATTCCGGAAGAGTTGATGGGCGAAACGATGCGCCAGGTCATCACACACGAGATTGGGCACGCGCTGGGACTACAGCACAACATGGTGGCGTCGAGTTCCTTTCCGGTCGACTCACTGCGGAGCCCGAGCTTTACGAGCAAGTACGGCGTGAGTGCGACGATCATGGACTACGCGCGCCAGAATTACGTGGCGCAGCCGGGCGATGGCCTGAAGCCGAAGGACTTCATCCGGCGACTCGGGCCGTTCGACGACTTTGCGATCAACTGGGGATATCGTGTCGTTGCCGCGCGCACTGCCGACGACGAAAAGCCGACGCTCAACCGGTGGCTCACGCAGCAGACGGGCGTCATGCCCTATCGCTACGTGCCGCAGGGACTGGGCTCGATCGATCCGCGTGCGCAGACGGAAGACATCGGCGACGATCCGGTCAGGGCATCGACCTACGCGATCGCCAACTGGAAGAAGATGATTCCCAATCTCGTGGCGTGGACAACCAAGCCTGGCGACGACTATTCCGATCTCGATGAACTGTACACCGAAGGGTTGGGGCAGTGGGGATTGTACATGGGACACGTCGCCACGCTGATCGGTGGCGTGAACGTGGATCTCAAGACGGCGGATCAGGCAGGCGCCGTGTACACCGCGGTTCCAAGGGCGAAGCAAAAATCGGCGCTGGCATTCCTGAACGACAACGTGTTCGTGACACCGCAATGGCTGCAGCCCGCGGATATCGCTGCGCGCATTGGACCATCGGGTTTGGCCGCGCGACAGGTAAACGTCCTCAACTCACTGCTCAGCAACGCGCGACTCGGTCGATTGTCGGAAATCGAGAAGTTCGACGTGGCGAACGCGTATCCCGTCGTGGAATTCATGAGCGACATGAAGCGCGACATCTGGAGTGGCGCGGGCTCCCGGTCACCCGACGCGAATCGCCGACAGCTACAGCGTGCGTATATCCTGCGGCTGGGATCCATCATCAATCCGCCGGCCACTCCTGCATTGCCACCTGGTTTTGGAGGGCAGCCGGCCCAACCGCCGCGGCCGTTCATGGCGCCCGTCGTACTGGAACGCAGCGACCTCCCGGCGCTGGCGCGCGCACAGCTACGCGAGATTCAGCGCGAGGCGCGCCTCGCGGCGTCCAGTGCGCCCAACGCCGTGGCGAAGGCGCACTGGGCCGATGTGGCGGATCGCATCACGGAAATACTCGAGCCGAAGAAGTAGTGTCGTCCTTCGCGCCGCGCAGGGCGAGAACCTAGTTCGTCGCCCGAAGCGCTCGACCAGTTCCGGTCACACTCCGCTCACCTTGTCGGAGTGTGACGGCGCCATTCACAATCACGGCCGAGATGCCTTTCGGATACTGAAATGGCATCTCGAATGTGGCTGTATCCGCAATGCGTGCTGGGTCGAACACCACGACGTCCGCCGCGAATCCCTTGGCCAGCTGTCCACGATCCAACAGCCGAACACGCGCCGCCGACATCGACGTCATCTTCCTGATCGCATCGGCAAGCGAAATCACCTTGCGCTCGCGGACATAGTGGCCAAGTACGCGCGGAAAGGTGCCGGCGCCGCGCGGATGTGGGCTGCCGCGGCGCGTTGGTCCGTCGATCGCAAAGCCGCCGCCGTCGGAACAGATCGTCGTGAGCGGATGTGCGAGGATTCGCTCGAGTATCGGCTCGCTCATCGCGAACCCCAGCATGCCGACGTTGCCGTTGCTGCGCTTGAGGAGCGCGACAGCGTGGTCATACGGATCCGCGTTGACGGCGCGCGCATGCGTGCCGAGCCGCTTGCCCTCTGCATCGCGATCTTCGGGAGCGCGCACGGAAGAAATCTGCACGTTGTCCCATCCGCCAATGAGCTCCACCTTCGCCAGCGCTTCGCGCTTGATGCGTGGTGCAACGGACGCGTCATCGAGACGCGCAAGAAACGCAGCCGTGCCGCCGTCCCTGCTCCAGACTGGAAAGAGATTCGTGAGTCCAGTGGAATACGCGACATACGGATACCAATCCCACGCGGCCTCGACGCCGGCAGCGCGCGCGTCGGCGATGCGCTTGAACACGATGTCGAGCTTGGGAAAGTTGCGCGGTCCCTGCGTTTTCAGGTGAGAAATCTCGAGCGGACATCCAGCACCGCGCGCGACCGCGAGTGATTCATCGATGGCTTCGAGCAGCCGATCGTCTTCGTTGCGCATGTGCGTGGCGTACGGCAGCCGACGGCGTGCGAGCGGCTTGCAGAGCGCGACGAGTTCGTCGAGCGACGCAAACGCGCCGGGTGTGTACTCCAATCCCGACGACGCACCGCATGCTCCGGCGACGAGCGCGCGCTCGACCATCTCGGTCATGCGGCGAATCTCGTCTGGCGTCGCGGGGCGATCAGCTTCACCGACCACGTCACCGCGAATGGAGCCGAGTCCGACCATCGCGGCGACGTTGGGTCCGGG
>JBDTMO010000217.1:0-8393 GCA_039934235.1 bacterium
GCGGAGCGCTGATCGCATTCGCGGTGATTGTACTACAATGGAAGTCGGCGGACGGCGCGGTGGCGGCTGCTCCGGCCACTTGAGAGGCTCCCGTTCCCAAAAGCAGATCCTTCGACTCGCTGCGCTCGCTCAGGATGACAACACTTTGACTCGCTGCGCTCGCTCAGGATGACAAACGGTGCAGATCCTTCGACTCGCTGCGCTCGCTCAGGATGACAACACTATGAAGACAACACTATGAAATCCGCACATCTCACGATTGAAGGCATGACCTGCGACCACTGCGTGCGCGCGGTGGACACGCGACTGCGCAAAACGCCGGGCGTGGAGGTCGAGCGCGTCAGCATCGGCTCGGCAGACGTGCGCTACGACCCCGCGGTCACGAGTGTCGACGACTTGTCCGAAGCAATCGCAGACGAGGGGTACACGGCGTTCGTCGCATAGACGCGCTCGCTGACTCCGCGTCGCTTCTTGCGGGTATGAGTGTTTGCGGTGGCGACTTCAAGCGCCGCATTTCACTCGAGACGAGACACTACATGCAGCCATTCATTCGTAATTCTTCACTGTTCGCCGCGCTCGTGGCGAGCAGTGCCTGCGCATCCCTGAGCAAGAAAGAATCGGGCGCAATCATCGGCGCCACAACGGGCGCGGCCGTGGGTGCCGCCGTTGGCAACGCGAACGGATCCACCGCAAAAGGTGCGATCATCGGCGCCGCAGTCGGTGGAGCGGCCGGTGCCATCATTGGCCATCAGATGGATCAGCAAGCCAAGGAGATCCAGCAGAACATTCCTGGCGCCATAGTGGAACGCGTCGGTGAAGGCTTGCAGGTGACGTTCGAGTCGGGCCTGCTATTCGACTTCGATTCCGACGTGCTCCAGGCCGCGGCGAAAAACAACCTCGCGACATTCGCGAAGAGCCTCGACAAGTATCCCGGCACGGACATCCTCGTCGTTGGGCACACCGACAGTGTCGGAACAGATGCCTACAACGCGTCGCTTTCTACGCGCCGTGCTTCTGCCGCGCAGGCCTATCTCGCGTCGCAGGGAGTGGCCACGTCACGACTTCAGTCCACGGGTCGCGGCGAATCGGAGCCCATCGTGTCCAACGATTCGGAGTCCGGGCGCCAAAAGAACAGGCGCGTCGAAGTCGCGATCTACGCCAACCAGACGCTCAAGACACAGGCACTTCGATCGGGTGGCTTCTAACCGCGCGCTCAGCAGCTGGAACGTCAGGGCCGGCGTCAGGTGCGCCGGCCTTTTCGTTGCCAGGCATCATACCGACGATGCCCTGCTCCAACCACGCATGGTCACCGGCCAGTACGCGTCGGGACACTTCATAAATCGCGGCGTCATTCTTCCCAAAGAAGCGCCCGAAGTTTGCGTCGATGCGCTGGCGCGCTTCGCGACAGAACAGGTCAGCAAGTTCACTCGCTTCGCGATTACCCTGCGCGGACAGCATCTGCGCACGCACGCACACCGCTGTCATTGCAAAGAGATCGGCGCCGATATCGACGGCACGGAACAGCACCATCTGTCGCCGTTCGAGCTTTGGGCCAAACCGCACCATCGCGTGAAACAGCGTGCGTCCCAAGTGACGCGTCTGACGCTCCGTGAACCGAAGATGCGCGCTCAACTCGCCAAACTCGCCGTACGACATTGGCAGCGAGCCCTTGCCGACCAAGCGCGACAGATACCAGCCCGGGTAAAAGGCAATCGCGCGGCCAAGTGCGGCGAGCTTTTCCTTGGCGCTCGAGTCCTTGTCGACGAGTGCGAACGCGATCTTGAAATGATGATCCACCGCTTCGCGCGCGATGAACAGGCGCATCACCTCGGACGTTCCCTCGAAAATCAGGTTGATGCGGAAGTCGCGCATCGCTCGCTCGACGGGAATCGCGGGCTCGCCGCGCGCGCGGAGTGAGTCGGCAGTCTCGAACCCACGACCACCGCGGATTTGCAGCAAGTCGTCGATGATGCGCCACCCGGTCTCGGTGTTCCACATCTTCGCGATCGCCGCTTCGAGCCGGATGTCGTAGTGGCCGCGCTCGGTGAGTGCGACGCACAACTCCGCCACCGACTCCATCGCAAACGTATTCGCCGCCATCAGCGCGATCTTCTGCGCAATGGCCTCGTGCTTCCCGATTGGCTGACCCCACTGCACACGCTCATTGGCCCACGCGCGAGCCACCTGTAAACACGCCTTGCCGCCGCCTGCGCAGCTCGCGGGCAAGGTGAGGCGACCCGTATTCAGGGTCACGAGCGCGAGCTTCAACCCCTTTCCTTCGCCCCAAATGATATTCTCGCTGGGCACACGAACATTCGTGAAACTCACGACGCCGTTCTCGATTGCCTTGAGCCCCATGAAGCGGCAGCGGTGCTCGACCTTCACGCCCGGCGCGTGCGCCTCGACGATGAATGCCGTGATTTGCTTGCGCGACTTCCCGTTCACCACTGCGTCAGGCGTACGCGCCATCACGACGAGCAACTCGGCACGCGTGCCATTGGTGCACCACAGTTTCTCGCCATTCAGCGTCCAGTACGAGCCATCCTCACTCGGCGTCGCACTCGTGCGCATGTTCGCAGGGTCCGATCCCGCATCCGTCTCCGTAAGGGCAAAGGCGGAGATGGCACCCTTTGCAAGACGAGGAAAGAAGCGCTGTTTCTGCTCCGCTGTGCCGAAAAGCTTGAGCGGCTGCGGCAATCCAATGGACTGATGCGCTGACAGGAGCGCAGTGAGCGAGCCATCCTTGCTCGTCACCATCGCCATCGCGCGCGTGTAGCTGGTGTACGAGAGTCCAAGACCGCCATACTCGGTGGGAACCTTGATGCCGAACGCGCCCATGTCGCGCAGTTCCTGCACGTAGTCCTCGGGAATTTCTCCCGTGCGATCGATCATGTCCGAGTCGACGCGCTCGAGGAAGTCGCGCAGCGTTGCGAGGAACGCCTTCGCGCGCAGCGCTTCGGCGGGATCTTCCTGCACGGGATGCGGATGGATCAGGCCAAGCTCGAACCGGCCGAGGAAGAGTTCGCGAACAAAGCTTGGTCCAGACCACTCGCTCTCTCGCGCTGCTTCTGCGACTGCTCGAGCCTCCGTCTCCGAGGCGAGTCCTTCCCTGTACTCGGCCATTTGACGCTCTGCTGTTGGGGGCCTTCACGAAGCTACTGCCGATTCACCATATCAGACAGCCGCTTGGCCCTTTCGTTCCCGCTTCACGACGATGCCCGCGCCGGCGATGGCGATGACTGCAAACGAAAACCATTGCAGCGCGTAGCCGCGGTGCGGTCCGTCATCGAGCACGGGCAAATCGCGTCGCGCCGGGTGCGACATGTCGGTTGTGTCGCCGAACGCGACCAGGTAGAACGACGCAACGGGGTACGGAATCTTGGCCGTGAGTTCCGCTCGGCTCACATGGCGGACGACGCGCGGATGGACCGACGTCGCGAGCCCTGTGTCAGCGGTAATCAACTCCACGTAGCCCTTGAGTTTCGCGCTGTCTCCCTCGTGCCATTTTTCCAGGTCGACCGACGCGCCATCGGGCGAGTACACCCATCCCCGATTGACGAGGACTGCCGTGTCGCTGCCGGCGATGCGCACAGGAGTCAGCAAATCCACTCCCGGGGAACCGCGTCGCGTACGGTAGTTGAGCACCAATTCGTGCTCGTAGTCGTACCGGCCCTCCACACTTGCGGCGCGGTAGTGGGCCGTGGCCGTGTCGTGGGGAAGGTTCACGAGCGGAATTGGCGTGCCAAGCTGCTGTTGCGTGATCATGGCGTTGCGGGCGCGCCGTTCCCGCAGGCGGTCGAGCTGCCAGAAACCAAGGGAGATGAAGACGACCGCCGCGAACGCGGCGAACACGCAGAAGATCAGAATGCGACGGGACATGGGTGGAACCTAAGGTCTGCGTGGCACGCAGACAGGCAGAGATGTTCGAACCCTTCGTACAAATTGGCGGCGACACAAATGGCAAGCGCGAAGGCGTTGGACTCGGCCTCTCTATGGCACTACGGTCACGTCGTATCCGGAGGTGTGAACCACACCCGCCACGCGCACCTGCACCCACACGCGATAGCGCCCCGCGGATGGAAAGGCGTACGGAAAGCTGATCTCGCTCATGTGCGTGGGCGTGGCCATGCCGGACATCGGCGCCGCGTCGAGCTTCAGCCGTCCCTCACGCGTGGTATCTCCGCGATCGCGAATCGCGAACGCTTCCTGCGACGCCATGGCCGAGGTGCCGCTCGGGTGGAGATGTATGAAGACACTGCCGTCGTCCTTGATCACGACGGCGTGTCCATACATGCCGAGGTACGGTTCGACGATCGCTGGCTTCCCGTCCCGTTCCCATAGAGAGAACTGAAGGACATTCGTCTCGTTGACACCGGGGTGAATATTTCCCTTCCATCCGATGAAAAGCGAGTCCCCATGACGACTGAGGGGCATGGACCGCTCGACGCGACTCGCGACATCGGCAGACCACGCGTCGTCGGCAGAGAGCTTGATGAGGCCGCGCTTGTCGAGAGACGTTTTCAGCGTAAAGGAGTCCGTCAGGGTGCGCTGGAATCCGGTCTCGTGCACCACGTCGGTGTAGACGCGGTATTTGCCGAATGGCAGTGGCGGAAGCGCCGCGACCAGTGTCGACTGGTCAGGCATATCCGGGTGGAGGTGCGCGAACACGTACGGCGAATCAGCGCGCGCGATGAATAGATGCGCGAGCTTGCCGTGGTCGGGCATCAGGGGCGCCACTCGGCCTTGCCGCCATCCAGTGTCGAGGACGGATATGGTGAGCGTCGGCACACCTTCGACATCGGCGATGGTCGTTTTCGTCTGCACCGGCCGATAGAGCGTGCGCGTATACCGCATCGCTTCGTCATTCCACCAATTCGCCCCGCCGAAAACGACGAACGCCAACACCGGCACGGCAATAATCGTCGCGATCCGCGCCTTGCGCTTACGCTCGGCCGGCACGGCCTCGCCGGCGTCGACCTGGGCTTCGCCCGCCGCTGCGTGAATCGCGGTGATGACACCAGCGACAAGCAGCGTACCCAGGATGCCGAGCAGCCATCGGAGAAGTGGGCTGAGCGCCAGCTGTCCGGTGGCCACTGACACGACCGGCACCACGGCAGTGCCCGTACCCGCCCGTCCACTGACTGTGACATTCACGCTGTACGATCCGGTGGCCATGAGCCAGAGCTCGCCCGTAAACGATCCAGGTCTGCCTGGAATTGGCTTCGCGTCGTCACCGGTAGGGGCGCCCTTCGTACCCGCGCGCCAGAACACAGGACGCACAACCACTCGGCTTACACTCGAGTCGCGCACATGCACGTTCACCTGCGCAATGCCCGGCACCACCTTGGGCGGACGTATGGCGACGTCGATTGCGTATGGACCTGCCATGCCCGCGAAGTAGACATCCGGGCTGCCGACATGCGCAGCAACGACAACCGCGAGGGAAACCGCCGCCGCACACCGGCCGAACGAGGTAACGAGACGCATCAGCGGCGCACGCGCTCCATCCAACGTCCTCGCCACACTCCAAACAAGCTGGCCAGTGTCGCATAGCCAAACGCGTATGCGAGGCTCACGACGAATGGCTGCGCGCCCGGAGCCGGGGTCTGGAACCGATACGCGAACCGCTCCGATGGCACGTTCTGCCAATACACAAAGTTGTCGATGTGGAAGAACCAGTTGCGGCCATGCTCCATGAGGAAGCTTGCAAACGGCCATTGCACCAGCAGCAGCGTGATCAGGAATGCGGCACCAAGTGCAGGCGCTGCGGCCAGTGGACGCCAATCACGAACGCGCCTCCACGCAAGATCGATGGCGAACGCCGGCACGACGAGCAGCAGTGGAAAGTCGAGCGGCACGTAATGCGTGATATCGCGGTAGATGGGCCCGAGTTTTGGCACCGCTGGAAAGAGCATCAGCAGCCAACACGTGCCCGCCAGCACGATCATGTAGATCGCCGCCGCGGTCGTCGCTGGCCAGCGGCTGCGTCCCGCAACGGCAGTGCCCACGAGCACTATCGGGAGCGTCATCGAGAGCGCGGTGTAAAAACTTCCCGCGTGCATCGCGGTGTGACTGGACCACTCGATGAGCAACACGGCAAGGATGCTCAGGAAGAGCCCAGAGGACAGCGTGAACAACCGTGCTGCGAGCGCGCGTGTGTTGACGTCATCACGATTCTGCAGTGCGAGCGTGCGCAGCAACGCGCCGAGCACAATGCCCATCATGCCGATGCCAAGCAGGATGTGCGGCGGGCTGATAATGCGAACGTCAAGCCCGTACGCGTTATGCCACCAGTCGTCGAACGGTGCGGACGTCAGCATGGCACCACATCCGAGAATTGCGACCCACGCGCCAAACGGGGCGCGGAATCCCCAGAACCATACGGTGCTTGCCTTAGCCTGGGGCGTGCCGCGGAAGGTCGTGTGGAGAGCCAGCAATCCCGAGCTGAGTCCAGCGAGCAATCCGCCGCCTTGAATCAGCATGTGTGCGGGCGTCCAGAAGGTGTCGCGGCCAATGGACATGTGCCACGAGATGTCCCAGATCAGGCCGACGACGACCATCGCCGCGGCGGCAACGACAGCGTATGCATGCCAGGCGAACCCCTGCGCGCCGCTTAGGGTTGCGCTATGAGCCTTAGCATAGCTCGCGAACGGACGGTCGAGCGTGGTTGCCATCTTCGACGGATTTGATATGAGGACTGAAGTACCGCGGTGCAGATCCTTCAACGCGCTTCGCTCGTTCAGGATGACACTGGGGTCGCCCAGGGACCGTTCACCGTTCACCTAAAATAAGGACATCTGTTCGCCGAGCGTTTCCGGCTCTCGTGGCGTTTGGCCGAGCATGCGCTGCAATTCGCGCACACTCTGCGGTGAGTGTCCGGCAAAATGGTTGTTCACGTATCCATACACCTTCACGCGAACCTTCGCGAGCGTCGCCAACACGCCTGCCCATTGTTCCAATTCGCGCGAGCGATCGATCTGGATGCGCGAGTAGTCCACGATGTCGCGGTTGCCGCCCATCCACCTGATGTAGGTGAAGTCTGCTGTCGGACGTCCAGCCAGTGCGAGCATCTGGTTGCGCGGCACCCATCGCGCATCGGTAAGCGCGAGCGCCACGCCATACTCTGCGAGTAACGCAAGCACACCTTCGTTGATCCACGCTCGCTGCCGAAACTCGATCGCGAATTTGATGTCACGCGGCAAGGTGGGCAGGAGGCTGGCGAGGGCGGGCAGTTCCGACGGGCCAAAGTCGGGGCCGAGTTGGATGAGGACTGGTCCGAGTTTCGTGCCGAGCTCTCGCGCACGATCGAAAAATAGTTCGGCGACGTCCGCGCTGTCGCGCAATCGGCGCTCATGCGTAATCTCTTGAGGCAGCTTGAGCGCAAAGACGAACCCTTCCGGCGTACGATCATACCAGCCACGGATTGTCTTCACCGGTGGTACGGCATAGAACGTCGAGTCGACCTCGACCGTGTCGAAGGCGCGCGCGTAAACGCTGAGGTAATCGGATGGACGCGTTTCCGCCGGATAGAAAGGCGCAACCCACGCATCGTAATTCCAGCCCTGTGTGCCCAGGCGGATCCGCGTCGTCATGGGGGGAATCGGCGCCATGGTGCTCGCCGTGTCAAGCGGCGTTTGGTCAGCAGGCGCGCTCGGCGGCGATAGCGCTCGGTATCGCTTTTGCCTTGTTGGTGTGCAAAGTCTAAAACCTCACCACAGGAGGACTCATGGACGATCGCGACAAGATCAACGACTCGACGGATGCGCAGATCGAACGCGCCAAGGATTCAGCACTCGGATCACATGACAGCAATCCCAGCCACATCGACGAAGCGGGCGAGGCGGTCGGCGGTATCACCGGTGTGGTCGCCGGCGCAGCGATCGGGTCGCTTGCCGGACCGGTCGGAACGGTGATTGGCGGAATCGCCGGCGCGATGGGAGGATGGTGGAGTGGCCGCGCGGTAACGGAAGCGGCGAGCACACTCACGAGCACCGATGACGACTACTATCGCGCGCACTACGAATCGTCACCAAATCGGCTTGCCGATCGCTCGTACGACGATGTACGGCCGGCATATCATCTCGGTCACGTCGCTGCGCACAATCCGGAATACGCCAGGAAGGACTGGGGTGGCGTGTCGAATGATCTCGAGCGCGGATGGTCCGATGACAACGTCAAGAAACACGGCGCATGGTCCGTCATCAACGACTACGCTGGGGCCGGCTTCCTGCGTGGACGCTCGTCACTCGGCTTTGCTGCCAACAAAGTTGAGAACACTTCGGAGAAGTTTGGAAACAAGGTTGCGGATGTCGCCGACGACATGAAGGATCGCGTGGATGGGAACCCCGCCTCCAAGCCAGGCCCGGACGCAACGGACTCGGCGCGGCGGCTCG
>JBDTMO010000218.1:0-8319 GCA_039934235.1 bacterium
TTCCCGCTCGAGGCGTATAGCTAGTAGTCCCACGTCGAGGAGAACCATTCATGTCGTTTCAGAGTCGAGCGCCGCGCAGTGTATTCATCGCGCTGGTCGCCATTGCCACTGTCGCAGGCTCCGGTCGCGCAGTGGCGCAATCGTCCGTTGCACTGGCCAAGGGAGAACGCAAAGTGACCGATAGCTACAGGAAGCCAAGCGAGAGTGAACTCAAGAGCAAGCTGTCGCCCATGCAGTTCGAGGTAACGCAGCACGAGGCGACGGAGCGTCCGTTCCAGAATGAATTCTGGGACAACCACGAAGAGGGCATCTACGTCGACGTGGTGTCTGGTGAAGCGCTGTTCAGTTCGCGCGACAAGTACGAGTCAGGCACGGGGTGGCCGAGCTTTACGCGTCCCCTCGTTGCCGAAAATGTAAAGACGAAGACCGATCGCCAGTTCGGCATGTCGCGCACCGAAGTGCGGTCCGCGCACGCCGACTCGCACCTTGGCCACCTGTTCGACGATGGGCCGAAGCCGACCGGCCAGCGCTACTGCATGAATTCCGCGTCGATGCGGTTCATCCCGGTCAGCAAGCTTGCTGCCGAGGGATACGGAGAGTACGCCAAGCTGTTCGCGAAGAAGTAGGCGGCTCGCTTCGCTCGCTGGACTGCTGACTGCTGACGGCTGACTGCTGACTGCCTGCTCGCTGCGCTCGCTGGACTGCTGACTGCCTGCTCGCTGCGCTCGCGTGACGGCTAACGGCTTGATCACTAGCTGCTCACGTTTCGCCGTCCAGCGAGCGAGAGCGAGCGAGCAGTCTCCCGTCCAGCGAGCGAGAGCGAGCGAGCAGTCTCCCGTCCAGCGAGCGCGAGCGAGCGAGCAGTCTCCCGTCCAGCGAGCGCGAGCGAGCGAGCAGTCTCCCGTCCAGCGAGCGGAGCGAGCGAGCGGTCTCCCGTCCAGCGAGCGCGAGCGAGCGAGCCGTCAGCCTTAAGCAGTCAGCCGGTAGTCGCGCCCACGTACCGCCACCAGGAAAGTCGGCACGAGGAATAGCGTAATCGGCGTTGAGAGTGCCAGCCCGCCGATGACGGCAAGCGCCAACGGCTTCTGCATCTCGCTGCCCGCGCCGAGGCCCAGTGCCAGCGGCAGCAACCCGAACAATGTGCACAGCGTCGTCATGAGGATGGGACGCAAACGCACGCGGCCGGCTTCGAGCAGCGCGGGCTCGAGCGCCTCTCCTTCCGTGAGCATGCGATGATGCGTAAAGTCGAGAAGGATGATGCCGTTCTTCACGATCAATCCGACCAACAGGATCAAACCCATGAACGACGATACGTTCAGTGGCGTGCCCGTAATGAGTAACAGCGCCATCGCGCCCACGAACGAGATCGGAGCCGCGGCCAATACCACCAACGGTTCGACGAACGAGCGAAACTGCAGCACCATCACACTGACGACCGCCGCAACGGCAAGGGCCAGTACGGTGAGCAGCGACTTGAACGCCTCGCTCTGCCCCGCGCTCTGACCGCCGATTTCCATCCGAATGCCCGCCGGCGGAGGACTCGCCGCGAGCACGCTGTTGACGCCACTCGTCACGGCGCCGAGTGAGGCCGTCACGTCAGAGGTCATCGTGATCATCTGTTGCTGATTCTCGCGTGTGTACGCTGATCGCGACTGCGTCGGCTCGAACGTCGCCATCGCCGACAAGGGAGCCGACGTACGACTTGCCGGAATCGCAACGGGCAGCGCGCCAAGGCGAAGCGCATCCAGTCGCACCGCATCCGGTGCGCGCACGCGCACCGCGATAGACCGGTCCTGCAGTCGCATCTCACCTGCCGGCACGCCGAGGAGCGCACCGTTCACCGCCGCCGCCACCTGATCTGGCGTCAGGCCAACTTTATTCGCCTCAGCACTGTTGATGTGCATCAGCATCTCAGGCGCTTGCTCGACTACGCCATTGAAGAAGTCTTCAAGGCCATCCACCTTCGCCAACTTTGGTTCCAGCGTCTTTGCGTGTGCCTCGAGCGCATTGAGATCTGCACCGAATAGACGAATTTCAACCGGCCGAGCTGCGCCAGCCAGGTCGTTGATGACGTCGCTGAGGATCTGGACGAACTCCACGCGCACACGAGGTACGGCAGACTGGATTCGCGTGCGCGCATCGTTGATCACGTCCTGACTCGACCGACTGCGATCACCAGGCGCCTTCAACCGCACAACCATGTCGCCGCGATTCTGCTCGGTCGCGAAAAGTCCGAGCTCCGCACCAGTGCGTCGCGAAATCCCATCCACTTCCGGAATCGCGAGCAGGATTTTTTCGATGATGTGCAGTTGACGATCCGTTTCGACGAGCGCGGTGCCGCCCGGCGTCCAGTAGTCGAGCACAAATGCCCCTTCGTCGATTTCGGGAAGGAAACCCGTGGGCACCAGCGTGTACGCGAAGACGCCCGCGATGATCAGCAGGACAGCGCCCGCAATCATGAGTCGCGTGTGATGCAGCGCGCGATCGAGCCCGTGCTTGTACCGCTCCGAGAGTGCATCAATGCCCCGGCCAATCGATGCCATTGCGCCGCTCATCGTGCCCTTTCCGCCAGCGTGCGCGGGAACGAGCGCAGCGCTTTCTTCCGACGGCTCGGCCGTCAGGAACGCTTCCGCGAGCAACGGGATGATCGTCACCGCGAGCACGAGCGAAACAAGCACGGCGATGGTGAGCGTTATCGAGAGCGCCGCGAAGAACTGGCCCACGACACCCTCGAGCAAGCGCAGTGGAAGAAACACGACGACAGTGGTGATCGTCGATGTCGTTACCGGGATGATCAGCTCCTGCACGGCTTCGCGAATTGCGCGATCGCGATCGCGCGTAAAGCCGAGATGACGGACGATGTTCTCGCTGATGACGACCGCGTCGTCGATCACGATGCCGATGGCGATGGCCATCGCGCCCAGTGTCATCAGGTTGAATGTCTGCCCCACGAGCGACATCACGAATACCGTGATGGCGAGTGTGAGCGGGATCGACGCCGCACTGATCGCCGTAATCCTCCACTTCCGGAGGAAGATGAACAGGATGAAGACCGCGAGTATGGCGCCGATGATCATCGCGTCGCGCACGGATGTCGTCGCGTCACGTACGAGCGACGCCTGATCGTAGACGGGTTTGAGCGTTACCCCTTTCGGCAGGGTCTTGCGAAGCGTTTCCGCGGCTTTCTCGACGCTGTCTGCAATGGCAACGGTGTTACCGCCAACCTGCCGTGTGATGTTCAACAATGCCGCGGGTTGTCCGTCGCCGGCCACGATGCGCACATGATCTTCGGTGCCCACTTCCACCGTCGCCACGTCGCGCACCCGCATACCGCGACCGACGATCACGTTCGCGATGTCATTCGTCGTCGTCGCTTCCTGCGCCGTGACGACGAGAAACTGCTTGTAGTCCTGCGCCACGCGTCCGACAGCACTCGCCGTCGTCGACGTCTTGATCGCATTGGCCACATCGTCGTACGACAGTCCCTGTTCCGCCAGCCGAACAGGATCAGCTATGACCTCGATCTCTCGAATGTCCGACGCCTGCACGTCGACGCGGCCAACGCCCGGCACGCGCGACAACACGGGCCGAATCTGGAAGCGCGCAATGTCGTACAGCGTGGACGGAGCGCCCCCTTCCAGATTGTACGAAACAATCGGAAACACAGCCGGCGACAGACGCTCGACCTGTATATCCAGCCCGGCCGGTAGATCATTTCGCACCTGGTTCACGCGCGCCTGCGTCTGCTGCAGCGCGTACGCCATGTCGGTGCTCGGCGAAAATGTCACCGAGATCTCACTCGCGCCGCGGATGGAACGCGACTGCACTCGCGTTACGCCGGGCACCACACCAACTGCCTCTTCAATCGGCTGTGTAATCGCAAACACCACTTGCCGCGCACCCAGCGACGACCCCTCCGCAATGATGGCAATGCGCGGGAACTGGAGTTCCGGGTAGATCGCCGAGGGAAGCTTGAGCGCCGACCACACGCCGGCAATGCAGAGCAAGACCACCGCGAGATACACGAAGCGACGCTGGCTGCCCACGACGCCCGCCACCGACCAGCTGTCTTGGTTTCTGGACTTCACGTCTGACGTTTCGCTCACGGCTTCGTGGGCGTGGGGTGTTCGACTTTCGCGCTGTCGGCGACACCGAACGCGCCCTGCGTCACCACCTTTTCCCCGCCGCTCAGCCCTTCGAGGATTTCAACCTTCGTCTCGGTTCTGCCGCCGATCTTCACGTCGTGTGCTGTCGCCGTACCCTTGGCGTCGACCACGAACACCGTATAGCTGTCGGGCGCATCCCCGGGCACGAGAGCCTCGATGGGCACGACCACCGCATGCGGACGAGTCTCGACGGCAATCTCGCCAAAGACACTTTCGCCAAGGCGAAGCGGTCTCTTGGGCGAAGAGACGGTGACGCGAACCGCCACGGAGCGCGACACGGTATCGACCACTGCGCCAACCGACGCTACGCTCCCGTCCCCGAGTCGTTCGCCACTCATTTTTTCGCCGGCGGTAAGACGCACGCGAGCACCAGGATGAATCGCGCCAGCGTCAGAAGGGCCGAGTGAGAGCACGACGTCGAAGGCCGAAGGATCGGCGACTTCGACAAGCACCTGTCCGGCATCGGCCGACGCGCCGAGGACTGCGGTCATCTTCGTCACGACACCTGTCACCGGCGACCGGAGCACTGACAATTGTTGCGCGCGCCTCGCATTCACCGCATCGGTTTGTGCCTTGCCAAGGTCCGCGGCCGCTTGTTCCGCGTCCTTCCTTGGCACGATGCCTTCGTTGGCCAGGCGCTGCGCGCGCTCGTGGTTGCGTTGCGCTGCCGTCAGCGCCGCTTCGGCCGCGTTTGCCGCCGCGGTGAACCCCACCTGCTCGAACTCGACCAACGGACTGCCGGCCGCCACACGCTGTCCCCCAGACGCATACACCTTCGATATGCGAGTTGGCGACGGCGCACTCAGCGCGGCGTAACGTCCCGGCCGGGTGACCACGACGCCAATGGCGGAGACGATGTGTGTAAACGGTTCCACGCTCGCCGTCACGGTGTTCGCTGCGACAACTGGCTTCGTTGCGGCTTCTTCTGCCGGCTCTTGTTTCGCCTTGCAGGCGGACAGGCCTATCACGAGACAGGCAATCGCCCTCAGCGCGCGTGTTTTCATGGTGCAGGTACCGTCTGGGTAAGCGCGCGCAGCTCCGTGTTCACCGTCAGCAGCGCCGCAAGGTCGTCGATGTATTGGCCCAGCACTTCGCGCGCGCTTCGCCGCGCTTCGAGCACTGCGGGCAGCGCAGATGCGCCCTCGCGATACGCAGTGAGCGATCGGTCCGCGACACGTTGTGCACGAATCACCAGGTCGCGATCACGCGCGATCTTCGCGATGAGCTGTTCGCGCTCGCGTGTGCCTTCGACGAGCCGCTGTCGTACCTCGAGGCGCGTTGCGGCGAGCTGCGCCTGCGTCTTATCGCGCTCGGCCCTCGCCTCCGCAATCGGCCCCTGGTTCCTGTTGAAGAGTGGTAGCGCCACCGAAAGGCCAATGAGCGGGAGATATCCCGACTCACTTCCGGAGGGGTCGCCAAATTCCACGCCGACGGAGATCGACGGCAGCAGGTAGGTACTTCGTTTCTGGAGTGCGATTCCCAACTCGGCCGCATGGAGCGCGGCTTCGGCGGCGGTAATGCTCGGTGTTCCAATGGACGCGGACATCGCGTTGCTGTCGGGAGTGCTGCGCACGCGTTGGGTGTCATTCGCTTGGGCCACGAGCGAGTCGGCGAGTACGATGGTGATGCTGTCGGCGGGAATTCCCATCAGGGTTTGCACCGTGAGCAGCGCGCTCATGTAGCTGAGTGAATCGTTCGTGGCGACGTTCAGCTGCTGCCCCGCGACGACGGTTGCGAGATCGACGTCGAGTTCACTCGCGTCGCCGGCGTCGCGACGACGCACCGTCATCTGGCGAAGGCTGTCGGCGTCGAGCGCTGTCTGTCGCGACAACCTGAATCGTGCGTTTGCCGCCAGGGCGCGCGTGTAGGTCGTGTCTATTTCGACGAGCGCAGCAATGCGTTCGGACGCGAAGAGCAATCGAGCCGCACGCGCCGACGCACTCGCCTGGCCGACGCGAAGGTTGCGCGTCCACATCGCGTCGAATACCGGGATATCCAGCGTGACGTGCTTTTGCGGTGCGGACTTGGAGTAGCTCGCCGCGAGTGTCGGATTGGGAATCGCTCGAGCGGAAAGCAGCCGCGCGATTGCGGCGGCTGTGTCGGCGCGTGCAAGCGCGATACGCGTACCCGCCGACAGCGCCACGCTGTCGGCATCGGCACGAGTCACTTGGCGCTGGGCGCCGGCAGGCACATTGGCCAATAGCCCCAGCGAGAGTGCTACGATAATGCGCCGAACTGGGTGTTTGATGTCGGTCACGCGGTTGGGGCTGGCGGGGAGCACGCTGCACGGCACGACCCTCACTTTGCGCGTCCGGTACCATGCCGCGTGGTATGCATGCGGCTGGTTGGAGGTCATGCGGTAGCTACAATCAGTTGTCGAAGCCCGTTGGCGAAGAGGGGAATGCCTGCCCACTCTGCCGGAAAGTTGAATTGCAGATGCTGTGGTGCGTCTTCTGTTTCATGGATATCACCGGCAATGCGCAGCTGGCCCGTGGTCATCGCTTCAAAGCGTACAACGTCATTCCCCGCGTGCGCCGCCAGACTCGCGGTGCCCCTTGCCCGCGGGCCAATACAGTCGAGCGCTTCAGCAAACGTCGTCAACGCGTCCCGGGTGAACACAAAGGGGAGCGCGGCGGCGAATGCTCCGGAACGAACCACGAGAAAGGCCGCGATGCGGCCCTGGTCGCCGAGTCGTTGTGCCTGGCGCAGTTCGAGCGTCGCGGTGGGTGTATTGGTGGAGAGTGCGAGATCGAGGGGCATCTTGGCGAAGTAAGCGCATCGGTCTGTACTGCGACAGGGGATCTGTGTGTGAGGTGGTTGAAAAGGAACGAGCCCGTCGGCTTGGTGGCCAACGAGCTCTATGCCTATGTCCTCACGCACCCTCGCTTCAGACGGCGGCGTGCGCATTCAAACTGCATGTGGCGCGCCATTGCTGACGGAACGGCTCGACGCACACGCTATGTCTCTTGATTTCCCGCCGCAGCATCGCCCGTTCGGAGATATGCCGTGTCCATTCGGTCGGCCATGTCCAGCAGGGCCGTGAAGCGCGCGGTAAGCGGGACAAATTGCTGTACCATTGGGTGGCCGGCGAACCGCTGGACGGCTGCCCAGACTGTGTGGTCATGTTCGCCGAGCTCGGCGGCGCAGTCCGCTACCATCCACGCGGCAGCATAGCCGTCCGATTCTTCCAGGCTCGGCAGCACTGTGTGGAATCTCGCGAGTGCCTCGGTGTGACGCCCCGCCCAGGCGTCGAGACGGATTTCGAGCGACTCGAGCAACTCGCGCTTCTGGAACCACCAGTCGTGCCGATCGCCGAGGCGCCGACGCGCCGACTCGAGTGCGTCTTCTGCGCCAGTCATGTCGCGCACGCGGAACGCGGCGAGCCCGGCGCCGGCATATGCGCCAATCGCGATATCGTCAACGCCAAGATGATCTGCGAGCGCGGCGGTCTCGCGATAGAGCAGCAGTGCTGCTGGACCGTCGCCGCGCTCCTGTTGGAGATTCGCCAGGTTGTAAAGCGCGACGAGCCGGTTCGCGTTATTGCGAAGCGTCGTGTATAACCGCAACGCGTCGGTCAGCGCTTCATGCGCCGCGGTAAAGTCTCCGCCGCGCATTCCGAGCACACCCAGGTTCACCAGGGCGCTTGCGGCAATGTCGAGCGCTTTTGCGTCCTGGGCGATGGTGAATGCGGAGCGCAGCGCGTCAGCGCTTTCGACATCCTGTCGCATGCGCATTTGCGCGTGACCAAGCGAGAGGTACGCGCGCGCTTGCATGACCAGGTCGCCGCGTTGCCGCGCGCGCTCAATCAAACGCTGGAGCAGGCACACAGCGCTTTCAGTGCGCGACGGCACGAGCGTGAGTGCGAGCCGATGCATGGCACCACACGCGAGCGCGTCGTCGCCGCTATCCTCGGCGATGACAAGTGATTCCTCCGCGATGCTGATCGCGTCGTCCATTTGCCCGACACGCGTGAGTGCTTGCACGAGGAGTGACCGCATCTGCACGACATCAGCCGTCGTCCCCACACGTTGTGCGACGACCAGAAGCGCGCGGCATTCTGCTTCCGTTTCTCGGGCGCCTTGGCCAAGGCGAACGCGAGCCTGCAGCCGGCGCTGGTGGACGGGCAGCGCGCTGGCCGACGAGCCACCGTAGC
>JBDTMO010000219.1:0-8311 GCA_039934235.1 bacterium
CTCATCTGCAAGCTGTACTCGCTGTCGCGCTGGATGTCCTTCACGCTCGCGCGATCGGCGCGCGGCAGCGCGGCAACCGCGAGCATGATGATCCACACGAACAGCGCTACGTCAGCGCCAGACCTCAAACCCAGGAGAGGGAGATTCTGCCCTGTCAGCGCGACGACGCCAACGTTCGCTCCAATCATGTACAGAGCGGGAACAGCAATGAAGGCCGCACACGCCGCTAACAACAGAGCGCGCGGCAACTCGGCAAAGGTTCGTGCGGCAATCCATGCGGCGACGAGCAGCGCGGCCGCGAGCACGGCATACGTCAGCAGCAGTGCCGTGCCCCCCGCAAATCCATGCTCGGCGAGAACGAATACGGAATAGACGTTGTCGGTTACGGCCTCGCGTGCGGCAATCGCCCGCCCGGAAAAGGCGAGTGAGAACAGCCCTTCACCAGTTGAGCCGCCAAGCGACGCATGTGACCGAATGCCCCACTCCTGCACGAGCGTGTTGACCATTTCGCGTGCCTTGTCCTCGTCCGCGTACACGAGCTGGCGCTGGAGCGCCTCAGGCGAGCGCGCCGCTGCATGGCGCATCCGCGGTGTGCTCATGAGCACAGGCCCGCTTGCGAGCGCGGTGTCCGAGATGCGCACGAAGTACGTCCACAGTACCGCCGACAAAAGCACGAGCATTACTGGAAGCGCGAGTGCTCGCCGGCCGAGTGCGGCGGTGCCCACGAACAACGTGATGATGAGGACGCCGATGACGAGTTGCAGGAGTCCGCGGTCCACCAGCAGGTGTCCGCCCAGCAAGGATGCCGAGAGCACCAGGGCAAGCACAGCTTGTCCGTAGGACAGCCGCTTGCGCTGTGCGCTCAGCAGCATGCGCATGCGTTCACGTGTATCGTGATGCCAGAGCAGCGCGAGCACGCGCACCAGCACCAGCGCTGCAGTGACGCCCAACGCAAAACCGAGTGTGATGCCGAACCGCCGCACGATCCCGACGCGCGCGGCGAGCACGCCGAATGCCGGCAGCGTTAGAACCCACAGTGGTGGCAGCACTTCGCGTCGCGCAAACGATCCGCCACGAAGGGGACCGATAAGGGGTGCCTCGACCCACGCGAAGATGATCATGGTGATCAGTGCGGCCACGCCTCCGATCGCCAGTGCTATCGAGACACCACGGAGCGGTTCCGCTTGCCCGGCGGCGATTGCGGTGAAGCCACCAACCAGGGCGCCGGCAAGCGCGGCTCGGCGCGCAAGCCACTTGATGTCGTAACGCGGCCCGATCGTTTCGCGCAGGGTGACGAAACGCCAGAGCGCGAACACCAGTGCGAGATGCAGCGCCACGACAGCGACGAACGGAATCCGCTGCGCGAGAAAGAGCTCGAGGTAGAACGCAACGAGCATCAACAGGATCGCGACAGCGCGAATCAAACGATCGAGACCGAAGTCCCGTTCGCGTGGCTGATCAAGAATTGCCAACGGCGACGCGAGCGCACCGGCACCTTCACTCGGCGGCATCAACAAGCGCTGGATGGCCATGAGCCCGATGATTCCGAGCAGCACGATGGTGCCCGCAAGGAATGACAGTCCAGCATTGCCGCGCGAGACGCCGAGCACGAGCAGCGGCGCGGCAAGAATGCTTGCACCACTCAGGAGCAGCCGCGTCCGGCCTCGTGTGCTGCCGAGCCACTGTCTCGCGGTTTGCGTCGTCGGCTTGTCGCTGATTGCGCTCCAGAGCAACTGCCACCGCTCGACAAGCACGACACCGATGGGCAGAACGATGAGTAACGCAATCAGGGTCGTTTGCACTTCGGTGAGAAATGGCGGCGCCACGGACACGCGGAATGCGAGCATGCTGCGCACGAACACGAGTGTATACGCGAGGCCGAGCAGCACTGTCCTGAGCGGCAGAAGCGCGCCCTCGGCCATGCTTGCATTGAGTGCCAGCAGGAGCGCGCCGAGAATCCACAGCGCCGCGATGACCACAAGGGGATTCATTGCGGCTGCACCGCCGGCGATGCGCACGATGTGACCGCGCGAAGCGCCCGCCGTCGCGTTCGCGGACATGTACACGATGGAATCGCGAGCGATTCGCTTTACAATGCCCTCGTGCGCCCAGCTCCATTGGCCGCTGTCGCGGGCAATCATGCCTTCATATGGAAGTGCGCGGCCGGATGTCCACTCGGTGAGGTCAATGAGCGGTAGAGTGCCCGACGGAATGGTGCCGCCCGCAACGACGCGAAAGCGGTCGCGCACTGCGCCGGCCGATAGCGGCCACTTGTCTGGTGTGAGTGACCCGCCGTAGATGATGCGTTGGCGCCCCGATGCGAGGTCGTCCGCGAAGCGCAGGCGCGCGACGTCTGTGCCTCGACCAATCGTGATCGAGTCGCCGGGCATTTCTGCCGCATTGGGCAACGTGTCGGCATTCACGCGGACGAGTTGCGGCGTTGTACTCGCGATGTATGTACGCCCACCCGATCGAAAGATCGAGAAGTCCGGCGACGCGCCCAAGCCCAGCTTCGTCTCCGTCAACGGTTCTGCGCTCAGGCGCACTCGGCGACGAAAGCCAGGCCCTGTGATCTCACGGATTGCGCACTGCGAATCCCAGCCAGCCAGACAGCTCAGCGGCCAGCGCGGCATTGTGATGCGCACCTCGGACGTCTGCTTGCCGAGCAGGGTGAGCGTCGTCGTGCGACCGACATGCAGCGCGTTGACGGGTGTGCCGTTCGCAAAGACGACCGCGCTACCACGGCTGGCCGTAACGTGCCGTCGTCCTGTCGAATCGCGAACAACCCACACCACGCTCAGGGTGTCGGTCGCGAGCCACGGAATTCGCACGTCCGCGCGCGAGTTCCTGCCCACGGCGATGCCGTCGCTCATGGGCGCGAATTGGCCGAGCAACTGGAAAGTGTCGGGCGTCGCCTTGGTGACGTGGCCGCGCACCATCACGACCAACGCGACAAGCGGCACGAGCACGGCGCCGAGCGTCGTGAGCCATTGCAGAGACGGCGCGAGGCGCTTGCTCGCCAGGGCGAAACCCACCGCAGCGACCACGCACGCGAGGAGTGCCAGGGCGAACATCATCGGCTCGAGAGACCGAGTCCACTCAACGAATCGATGACGCGCTTCGCTTCCCCGCGCTGCGCGGAGTTTCCGAGTCTTCCAGACCAGGTGAAGTCGCGAATGATCTGTTGCGCGTCGCAACCGAGACGTTCGGTGACGCACGCATGGGCTCGCGCGTATCGACTCTGCCACACTGCGCTGGCGCCGGCGGCGGCCGAATCGATCTTACGCGTGGCGCGGAGCCATGCGTCGTTGCGAATCGATGTCGAAGGGTTTGCAATGGGTCGCACGACCGCACCACCGAGTTTTATCGGAGTGGCCGTGGATGTCGGCCGCGCAGCAAGGAGTCGAGGTCCGATGGTGATGCCGGCCCACCCAATGCCTACCACTGCCGCGAAGGCGGCGATCGGTTTCCGGAGAGGGCGGACAATATCCATTGCGCCGCCAAGCGACGCGACGGCTCGATGAAACAGCTCGGCAGGTGATGCGCTCGAGGACGACACCGGAGTCTGGTTGGCGACGACCACCGCTGTTGCATGCCGTTTACGCCCCTGCTGCACGATCCAGTCGAGCACTTCCGAAACGTTGATCGGCTCGACATGGCCGTCGTGCAAGCCGGTGGATGAAACGGCGAAGTACCGATGATTCGGGCACAACGCCTCGAACCATCGCGGCACCGCGGCACCGACCTGCGCGCGGAGCGCACTGCGTGGATCCTGGATCGCGTGCTCGCGCGCGCTGTCGCTCGGCAAGCGGTCGATCATGCTCAGGCAGATCGCCACTGGGACGTCGATCTGCTCGCCGCCGCTTGCCTCGAGCAGCTTGATGAGTTCGGGCAGTATTGCCGCCTGCGATTGCGTTCGGCTTTCCCGCGATTGCTCCACGTTCACGAGCCAGATCAACCCTCGCGAATGCGCGGCGTTCTCGTAGACCGTGGTGCCGAGTGCAGATTCGCGATACGCCTCATCAGTCAGGATTTCTCCTGCGGGATCGAGGAGGAACAGTTCGACGACGTCAACGTCGCGTTCGCCCTGCTGCTTGCGAATGTTGAGATGCAGTGGCTCCGGTTCGCGGATGTCGGTCTTGGCGTTGCCGCGCTCCTTCAAGTCCAGGTATGCGCGCTTGAGTTCCTTCGCCGTGTGATCGGTGAGCGCGTCTCGCGGATGCGCCGTCCAGCGTGCGGACTTCGTCTTTAGCGAGAAGAGCCCATACAGGGAGCCGACGAATCCACTCTTCCCGGAATTCGGCGCGCCCCAGAGCACGTATCGCTCGCGAAGCGGACGTCCCGGCACCATTTCGTGTGTGATATCCATGTCACGTCCCCCGCATCGAACGCTTCGGCAATCCCGCCTTCCGCGACAGCTTGAGGAACTGGCTCAGCACATCCACCAACACCGTCGGCAAGCGCTGCCATTCGTTGTTCGAGCGCGCGGAAGCCTTCAACTGCTCTACTTCTCGATACGGGCGAATGCGATCGGTAAGGCGAAGCGCACTCGCGATTAGCCAGAAGCGGCCGGCGATGACGCCATCACGCGCATCGGCGCCCCAGATGTCGGTGGCAATTCTGTCTGCGACATCCGCATCGCTCACGCTTTCCACAGCAGCACAGCAGACGCGAAGACGAAGCGCTGCGCTTGCGTGGTTTCCGCGCGCGCGAAGCCTGCTGAGTGCCTGAAGCACAGGTGCGCCGAGGGACGTGGTGAGCAGAATGTCCTGATCGGCGAGAGCGACGCATGCATCAGTCACCGGACCGACGTCGCCGCCTTCGACCGTTGCGTCGATCGACGCGGCAAGCGCGTCGACGAGGAATGCGCCGATTGTTGCCGCATCCGCGAGCCTGAGAATGCGCAGCCAATCCGGCTCCAGGATCGCTCGGCCACTTGCCCCGGGCACGCTGCGCAACAGCGGTGCAATCGCCTGAGACAACTGTGGAAGCGCCTTTCCATTCTCCAGGAGTGATGCCACGCGTGCGCGAGCCGCGACCGGCGCGTCTTCGCGTGCGAACACCAGCCTCGCCCACCCCACGAGTTCCGCGGTATTCACCGGCACAGGTGCGGACAATAGCAGTGCGGCGGCCTGCGCACCTTCTGCTTTCGCCTGACTCTCGTCCATGCCGAGCAACAAGGCGTGGACCGCGCGTTCGAGCTCCCCGTCGGGGGCGAACATCTTCCAGAACTCCTTGAGTGACGTCAACAGCGTCGCCATCTCGGTGGCGGTCGGCGTCGATGCACTCGATGCCAGTACGCGACGTATGGCTCCGAAGCCCATTGCTGACGCACGCTTTGTCGAGCGCTTCATGGTCAAGCGAGAACGCGCGTTGCGCAGGACGCTCAGTAGCGTGGTCGCGTTCGCCACCGTGGCTGGTGCGTCGCCAAACACGATTCTCGCCAGCTGCTGAAGTTCGGTTGCCGTCTGCTGAACGACCGCATCGCGTCCGCCTATTGCATCGAGCGTGGGCGCATCCGCGGATTCGGGCGCGAGCGCGATGAGCGCATCGGCGAGTCCGCTCCGCGCGGCGAAGACGGCGAGCACCGTGCGCGCAGCTCGCGCTTCGGGCGTGTCGGGCAGGGATTGTATTTGAGCGATATTCGCGGCGAGCGCCTTCAGCACGTCGCGTTCGACGCTAGCCGTTGCGCTACGCGGCAAGAGGTTCGTGGCGACGTATCGGACACCGCGCCACCCCGTTTCACCCTCGCGCTCTACGACATCTGTCGCACCCTCGGCAATCACCGGCGCATCGACTGTGAGCGCCAACTCCGTCGTCATGTACGATCGCTCGCGTTCACTCGTGGCAGAGGCGATCAGGCGGAGACAATTGCTCGCGTCGGAAGCGTCGCGCCGCGCGTTGAACTCCTCGAGGCGCAGCAAGCGTTCGATTTCCCCGAGTAGTCCGTCTTCCTCTGGCTCGCTGCCAGCGAGTTGCGTTGCGAACACGCGGCGCACGCGCTCGTAGCGAGCGGTATCCTGCGCCAACGCAGTGAGCGATCGCGCGGCGGTGCGTGCGCGTTCGCTCAACTGTGCGCGGTCGCGTGGCAGGACGATTGACCACTTGCCTTGCTTCGGCGCGCTGAGGTGCTGGTCGGCAATGGTGAGCCGAGGCTGGTGAGCCGACGCGTTGAGTGTATACGTCTGGAAGGTGAAGCGCGATCGGAGCTCGGGCGGTAGCATGAGGACGATCGCTTCCACCGTACGAATCGCCGATGTCTTGCTTATCCAGAGCGTGGGTCCGTCCGCAAGGATCGCGGCCAGCACATCGTTGAGCGTGGTGCCGTCTTCGGTGTCCAGCAGCACGCGGACTCGCGCGCCTTCATCAGCCGCGGTGTTGATCGTCGGCGCGTCCAACTCGCCGGTCTGTTCGATCGAGCGGCTCGGCGGCAGCGTGGGAAAAATGCGGAAAGCGTTTTGCTGCGCGGATTGCAGCTGTGAGGGAGATGGACGCACGACGTCGTAGACGATGGTGAATCGCTTGGCCGAGTCGGATTGCGCGTTCGTGTAGTAGCGCGCGAAGACAGCGCCCCATGTCGGTGTGTCGAGGAATGCAACCGCGTCGTCGAGTGGTGCGCTGGGATCGCCCATGTCTGCGGCATGCGAAAGCTGAAACGCCTGCTCGCTCGTGAGCGACGGCGTATGCGCCGCGACATCATAGCGATCCGCGACCAGCCCCCAAATCGCGCGCTCGGCAGAGTCGGATGGTGTGGTCATTGCGCACCGTCAGCGTAGCGACCGAGGATCCATTCGATCGGGTACAGGATGTGTCGTGGTTGCGGGTCGTCGCCCGCGATGCCTGCGGGTCCTGTTGAGCTGAACGTGAACGCGCGCCGGTTTTCGAGCCATCCGTTAAGGAAGCTTTCGTCGGGTCCGAGCAACTCGGACAGCCATTCCTGTCCCTTGCGCTCGGGGTCGGGCGCGCGGTCGACCTGGCTAAGGCAGATCGCAACCGGATACGAGATCTTGCCGAGTTGTCCGTTCAATCCCGGCACGACGTCACCGCGACCGCGCGCAGCGACCATGCCTTTCTTGAGGGAGGTGAGTGCGGCGTCGAAGAAGTCCCAGTACCCGTGTCCTGACTTGTCGGCGGTTGGTTGGCTTAGTGGATTGACGATGAGGATGAGGCCGTTCGCGCGCACGATTTCGGGAAGGAGCTCATCCGGAATCGGCCCTTCGAAGTATTCGCCTGGCGCGTCCCAGAAGGTGAGGTCGGCGATGTGGTGCGATGGAGCCTTGTTGCGCGACATGAAGCCCGGGCGCTCGGGAGGCAGGTCGTAGAGGCTGAAGTTGAGCTTCTGGACGGAGCTCGTCTTGGGCAACGGATTTCCGCTGGCGTTGAGCTTTGCCATGCGGGCGATCCAGTTGGCCGTGTCGCGATCGGACGGCAGCACGCACAACCGGCGTTCCTTCTCGCTTCCCTCGCGGTGTTCCTGCCAGAACACGAGGGAGAGCAGGTAGGTAGTCTTGCCGGACTGTGGCGCGCCCCACAAGACGATGTTGTTGGGCATTTGCGTCTTCCACTGCGGGTGAATGAGCTCTCGCTTCACTCACTACGGAGCGGGAACGCGGTTGGTGACGACGCGCGTGCGCACTTGCCCTTCTTGTTGCTCCCCGAGCAGACTACGGCGATGCCAGCGATCCCATACGCGCGACGCGCGAATACTTCTTCAGAGTCCGAGAAGGGCGAGCGTTTGACGCGCCTCGAGATCGAGTGCGATCTCGCTCCGAAGCTTGACGACATCAAGCAAGTTCGGGCCGGGCTCATGGCGTACAACGAAAGTCGCGTTGGCCCTGCCGACGTAAAGCAGATCGCGCTGTACATCCGCGATGCCGAACAAACGATTCGCGGCGGCATCGTCGGATACCTCGCCTGGCAGTGGCTCTCGGTTGACCTGCTGTGGGTCGACGAAGAACTACGCGGGCGGGGCTACGGCGCGGCCCTGCTGCAACAAGCGGAGAGCCTCGCGCGAGTGGCAGGGTGTGTCGGCGTACGGTTGGACACGTACGAATTCCAGGCGCGACCGTTTTACGAGCATCACGGCTACACGGTGTTCGCAGTGCTCGATGGATATCCGGCCAACACGCGCACGTACCATCTCACGAAGCGGCTCTAAACCCAATGCTGTTAAGTTAGGGTGCGAATGGATGTCATCCCGCAGTCGTGAGCGCAGCGAACGAGTGTCGGGATCTTGTGTCCAAGCGCCCGACGCATGCTACAGAGCAATTAGGGTAGATCCCGACACTCGCTTCGCTCCTGCGGGATGACA
>JBDTMO010000220.1:0-8311 GCA_039934235.1 bacterium
TCACGTCGCGACGCGCGTCTCGCGTTGCCGGATGATCCGCCGAGTGGTGTGGCGTTCGTGCCGCTGGCGACGAGTCATGTGCGCCGTGTTGGCATCGCGGTGCGGCCGCAGGAAAGCGCGGGCACGCCGGCGCGCGCCTTGTTGCGCATGGCGCGGCGGCGTGATGCGGAAACGCCGTCGCGACTCTAAGAGGCTCGCCAGGTGCCGTCCGGGTTGGACGTCATGTTACTCGTGCTTGACCTCCCTCACGGGGCTCGCTGCGGTGGCCTGCGCACCACGATCCCCGAACCCACCTCGATGACCATGAGATCCTCGCCGACCTCGAGCGGACCTCGGTAAGTCCGGCGCGTGGCATCGATGATTTCCTGGTCCGTTGCGTTCGGCGTGCAGACGTGCGAGTACACCGCCAGGCGTGGCTTCGTGCGCGCAAATACCGTCCCTGCCTGCTCAGGCGTGGTGTGGTAGTCAATGATGCTCTTCGCACGGTCTGGGGGGACGCCCATCCGCTGGAGCGTCTCCGGCACCAGAACTTCATGAATGAGGACGTCCGCGCCGGTTGCAAATTGGATGAGGTTCTCGGAAACACGGGTGTCTCCGGACAGGACAACCGCGCGCCCGCCATAGTCGACGCGGTAACCAAAGGCCGGCCGCACAGGGGCGTGATCAACCTCGAATGCCGTGACCTTTACGCCGCCCTGATCATAGATGACCCCAGCGACGATATCCTTGGCCTGGACGATGGGCCCTTCCGCGTTCATGCGCTCGTTAGCGACTCGAAACTGGATATCCTGTCGATACGCTTCTCGGAGGTGGAACATCATCTGCTCCGTCCCGGTCGGTCCCCACACTGGAAGTGGAGCAGGCCGCCCCGGGGCGACGAGCCAGCCGGTCATCAGCAGATCTGGAAACCCGACGACGTGATCGGAATGGAGGTGTGTCAGGAAGACCCCGTTGACGTCTCGCCAGAGGGTGCCGATCTGCGTGAGGCGCTGTAGGGCACCCCGCCCGGCATCGAACAGGAGAGCCTGGCCCCCCGCTTGAACAAGCGTACTCGGCCCGAAGCGGCTCATGACCGGCGGTGGGCAGCCGGTCCCCAGGAGTGTGACCTTGATATCCTGCGCCTGTAGAGGCAGGGATGCGAGCGAAGCCACCAAGGCCAACCAGAGAATGCGCGGACGCGTGGATGTTGACATGTTCTCGAGTTTGGGGTGACGCTATTGGTGCACCGACGCGCGATAATTTACCGTCTGCCAAGCAGCCCAGCCCCTGAATCCAATTACTCGTTCACCCTGCGCAAACCGGACACAAGCAGCCTCACCACCGCGCGCGCCGCGCGCTCCTCGCCGGCGGACTCGCGCCCCGCTGCTTCACGGACATGGTGCGGGTGATGAAAACGCGCCGTCGCATTGAAAACGGCCCGCGCTGCCTCAACTGCGTCAGTCGGAGCGAACTCGCCGGAACGCATTCCACACTCGATGATGTCCTCGACTTGACGTTGCAGCATCGCGACGTGCGCGTCGACGACATCGCGCGCCGCCATCGCGACAGCGTGATACGTCGCAAACATTTCCGGATCGTCGAGCACCTTGCGACGCTTCATCTCCATGAGCGTAAGGACCCACGCCTCGAGGCGCTCTGCCGCCGTTCCCGGCCCCGACGCAATATCCGCCAACGGCGCCGACACGCGATGCAACCACCGCTCGGCAACGGCATCATGCAGCGCGGCCTTGCTCGCGAAATGACGGTACACATTCGCGTGGCTCATGTTCAGCGCACGCGACACGTCGACGACTGAGGTCTTCGCAGGCCCGTGCCGACGCAGGAGCGCCTCCGCAGTCTGGAGAATGCGCTCCCGCATCGGGACGACAGCTACGTCGTCGCGCTCGGCGTCTTCAGTCGGATCGGGTCGCGTGGCCACAACGCATCATCGCACGATGACGCGCTCGCTGTCCAGCATGCCCATCTGCGCAGCCGAGTATCGGTCACCCGCCACCGCACCGGGAGGAACCGCGGCTTCGATGCGAGCCAGATCGTCCGACGTCAATCGCACATCGAAGGCGCCAAGCGCCTCGGTGAGGCGATCGCGACGCCGCGCTCCCAGTAGCGGCACGATGTCGCCGCCGCGGGACAGGATCCACGCAATCGCAAGCTGCGGTACCGTGATCGACTTGTCCCATGCGATTTCGCGCAGTGCTTCGACGAGCGTGAGATTGTGGCGCAGGTTGTCGCCAGTGAACCGTGGCAAATGCGAGCGAAAGCCGCCTCGCTGCGCAGACTCGGCCGCACGCTCACTGAGCAGGCCACGCGAGAGTATGCCATATGCCGTCATGCCGACGCCGAGGTCGCGGAGCGACGGAAGAATGTCGTCTTCGACGCCGCGGCTCACGAGCGAATATTCGATCTGGAGATCGGCGATGGGATGCTCGGCAAGCGCGCGACGCACCGTGTCTGACGACGCCTCCGACAGTCCGATGTGGCGCACATAACCGGCGGTGACCATCTCGGCGATCGCGCCCACGGTCTCCTCGATGGGGACGTTGGGATCGACGCGCGCGGGACGATAGATGTCGACGTAATCGGTGCCGAGCCGTTTCAACGTGTATGCGAGTGCTGTTTTCACGGCGCTTGGTCGTGCGTCGTAACCGAGCCACATGCCGTCCGGTCCGCGTTGTGCGCCGAACTTGACGCTGATCTGTACGCGGTCGCGCGCGACGCCGCGCAGCGCTTCGCCGATGAGCATCTCGTTGTGGCCCATGCCGTAAAAGTCGCCGGTGTCGATCAGCGTGATTCCGACGTCGAGGGCGGCGTGGATCGTGGCGATGCTTTCGGTGCGATCGGTTGGGCCGTAGAGGTCGGACATGCCCATGCAGCCGAGGCCGATGGCTGAGACGGTGGGTCCGTTGGCGCCTAGTTGATGTGTGTGCATGGGTCCTCTCGGCTCGGGTGAGTCGAGAGGATAAGTCGACCAGTGACAGATGTCAAGTTTTGTAACTTGACACAACTCTTCCTCTAGGTGCGACCCGCCAGGAACGCGGCGGCAACATCGGAGGTCGGCTTGTCAGCGAGGATGCGATAGTGGCCGAGTCCGGGGCGGGTTTCCAGGCGGCTACCTCGCCATGCGCCGATCATGTCCTGGACGTGCTCCCACGGGACTTCGCTGTCTTCCGGATCGTGCAGGACAAGCACGGGCAATTTGAGTGACTTTGCGGCACGCGCTCCCTCGAAATGCGGGATCGCTCGGCCCACCTGTCTCTCGAGGCTGCGCACCATACCAGGGACGCGTGAGGCCGGAAGTCCAATGAAGCGGCGGATCTTGTCGACGTAGTGCATGGGTCCGGGTGCTGGGGACATGAGGAGCGCGCGTGGCGCCTGCATGCCCTCTTCCAGCGCGAGTGTCACGGCCGTGGCGCCGAACGAGTGACCGAGCACTCCGGCCAACCCTCCGGCCCAGTGTTCGGTGGCTTTCAGAGCGTGCACCCATTCCAGCATGGAGGTGCGCCGTCCTGGTGATTTGCCGTGTGCCGGCATGTCGAACGCGACGGCGCGGAATCCTTCATCCACGAGTGCGTGCGCGAGGGACTCCATGTCTTTGGCCAGCCCGCTCCAGCCGTGCACGAGGAGGACGACCGGCTTTATTCCGACGCCCCATTCCCAGCCGACGAGGCGAAATCCGCCGTAGTTCATGTGTACGCGGTTGGCGCCTTCGGGGACGGCCATGACGTCGTGCGCCTTTCTGCGGCGAGGCGTCAGGAAGATGACGGCTGCCTGACGTTCTGCGGTTGCGGGGGCCAATGCGGAGATGACGCGGAACCAGAGTCGTACGCCGCGGGCGGATAGCGGAGTAGAACGAACGATCGTTCTTTTATTCGAGCCAGCAATTGACTGGACGGCTGTCGACATGGAATGTGCTCAGAACCTTGGGGTGTGGTCAGCGCGGCGCCGATACTGAGACGACCAATGCGTCGAACGCTTTGCGCGCTCGTTCGCCGGCGTTCGGATCGCGAAGCAGTCGCTTCGCGTGGTAGTACGCGCTGAGAATGCCGTGCATCTGGAAGGCGAAAAGCTCTGCGTCGACGTCTGGGCGGAAGTCGCCGGCGGACACTGCCAGCCGCGTCGCGCGGGCGAGCTGATCGAGCCACCATCGCTGCGCCATCACGAGAGCATCGCGAGCGGGGCCTTCCTGATCGTCGAGTTCGACGCTCAAGTGCATGAAAATGCAACCGCCGGGAACGCTGACGTGGGACTCCCATTCGAGCCAGTGTTCGAAGAATGCACGCACTCTCGGTTCGCCGCGTGGTGCTGCCAGCGCCGGCGTGAAGACGACTTCGCCGAAAGCTTCCGTTGCGGCGTTGAGCACGGCGAGCTGGAGTTCTTCCTTCGACTTGAAGTGGGCAAATAGTCCACTTTTGGACAGCCCGACGGCGTCGGCGAGGCGGCCGATGGTGATGCCTTCCAGGCCTTCGACGCTCGCGACGCGGAGCGCGCTGGCGAGAATTCGGTCTCTTGTCTCGGTGCCCTTGCTCATATACATGATTATACGACCGTTCGTGCTATTTTGGCAAGGCGTTGGAAGTTTGTTTACTACGTTGTACGGATTGCTAGCGCGGATTTTCGCGGATTGGGCGGGTCAACGTGGATTGCTCCTCGTCACTCAGAGATGCGTAGGGTGCACCACATCGAGTCCTCTGGACTAGAGACCCTGAATTAACCCCAAAAAATCGGCCTGCACTCCTGTCTGTAAGGCCGCGTTGAGTTCGTTGAACACGCTTTCACCAACCCCCCTCAGACGCCGTTCCAACGGACGAGTAGTAGATTCGCGAGTCCACGAAGGATCAGTGATCGCAAGCCCCGTGTCGCGATGCCAACAATTTCCCGCCGCAGATTTCTTGGATGGCTCGCTGCCTCGGTACCTGCCGCGGCAATCGTTCGCCGAGCGCATGCGGCGGCCGTCGATGATCTGGCCGGCGACCCCCGCACCCTCGATGCAGTTGGTGCAGCAATTCTCCCCACGGAACGCGGCAGCGCTGCGACCACGGCCGCCGTCCTGCGGTTTCAGCACTGGATAGCCGGATATCGCGAGGGTGCAGAGCTGCTGCATGGATATGGTACGTCAAAGCTCGAGCGTACCGGACAGACGCCAGCCACGCGATGGGCGGCGCAGCTGGACGCCATCGACGCGCGCTCACGGAAACTGCATGGGCGCGCATTTGCCGATCTCTCACTCACGCTCCAGCGCGACCTGGTTCGCAGCGACCTCGCGGCACTGAAGTCAGAACGGCTTCCGTCGGTAGGACGGGCACCGCATGTCGCGCTCGCGCTGCTCGCGCATTTCTACGCGAGCCCCGAAGCGACCGACCTGTGCTACGGTGCGCAGATCGGGAAGCAGACGTGCCGCCCACTGTCGGCGTCGTCTCGGCAACCGCTACCGCTGGCGCGCCGAGTATGAGCCGCTTCCAGAAACAGCGGGTCGTCGAAAGCGACGTGTGCATCATTGGCTCGGGCATCAGTGCCGCGATGGTTGCCGACCACCTAGCGCGCACCACGAAAGGAAAAATCGTCGTCGTCGAAGCAGGCGATGAAGCGCCGGCAATGACGCGCCGCTACGCGTTGCGCGACCGGTATCTCCAGTACGGCGAGAGTCCGTGGCCAAGCGATCATCTCGACGGCTACGAAATCGAGGGCCCGCTGCAATCACGCTCGATGCAGGTTGGCGGACTGGCCATGCATTGGGGCGGCGTGACGCCACGCTGGTCGCCGGAGGACTTTCGCACGCGCTCGCTGTTCGGCGTGGGCACCGATTGGCCGATCTCGTATGACGATCTCGATCCCTTCTATCAGGAAGCGGAAGAGCTCATTGGCGTCGCGGGAGAACAGGGGCCTTCAGCAATGGATCCGCGCAGCAAGCCGTTCCCGATGGCGCCACTGCCGCTCACGTACAATCTCGGATTGCTGAAGGAGTGGGCGTCGTCTGCGGGCATTACGATGTGGAGTCAACCGTCGTCGAAGAATTCGCGACCGTATGATGGTCGCGCCGAGTGTTGCCGGAACGACACGTGTACACCGATTTGCCCGGTCGGGGCGAAGTATTCGCCCGACCATACGTGGAATCGGTTGCGGGCCGCCAACCGCATCACGCTCTATCCGCGCACACTTGTGCGACGTCTTGTACTCGACGAACGCACGCAGCGCATCGCGAGTGCAGACGCTGTGCAGACGTCGAAGGGCGCCGACACGCCGGTGACGTTTCGGGCCAAGCAGTTTGTTGTCGCGGCGGGATATGTGTGGAGCGCGCACCTTCTGCTCCTGTCGGCAACAAGTCGCGCGCCGAACGGCATTGCCAATCGCTCCGGCACGGTTGGGAAGTATCTCGGCGGGCATCGCAACCAGCAGGCGTTCATCGAGCTGCCGTTGCGTCTCTTTCCCGGCATCAACGGCCAGCACTCACTCGTGACGAAGCAGTTCATGCGATCGCCGGCGACGACCAGGTACCTGCGACACGATCTCCGCGTGTGGGAGTCGAGTTATGGTCGTGGCCCACGCCTTCGCGACGAGGGTGGTGCGCTCTTGCTCGGCGACGACTTGCTTCGCGACTGGCGCGAGCGCACCAAGACGGGGGTCGCGCGGGTGCGCGCCTACTACGACGTCATTCCGGATCGGGAGAGCGCGTTGTCGCTCGATCGTACGCATACGAACAGCTGGGGTGATCCGTTACCGAAACTTGCGTTCCGAGATGCGCCGGAGTCGGCGGCGCTACGTGAGTATTCGGATTCGTCGCTCAAGTCTTTGTTCGAACGAATGGCTCGCGCTGGTGGCGGTAAGGTGATTCACGTCGAGGAGGATGACGGCGGTTTCCAGGATCATCCGGCCGGTGGATGCCGTATGGGCTCGGACCCGCAAACCTCGGTGGTCGATGGTTGGGGTCGAAGTCACGACCACGAGAATTTGTTCGTCGTCGGAGCGCCGACGTGTGTGAGCGCGAGCTGCGCGAACGCGACGCTGACGTTTTGCGCGCTGGCCTTACGCTCGGCACACGAAATTTGGCGCGGGTAAGACGGCTGACGGCTGACGGCTGACGGCAACTGCAACTGCCTATCGCGGATTTCGCGGCAAAGCGCGGATACGGCTTTGATCTATCCGCGTAGTTTCCGCGTGATCCGTGATAAGCTTTTACAGTTTTCAGTTGCTGCACTTTCACAACGCGCCAATAGAGGGTGCAGATCCTTCGACTCGCTCCGCTCGCTCAGGATGACATCGTTTATCGCTTTACTCGCTCAGGACGACATCCGTTCGCGGCGTTCGCTCAAGGTGCCAATCGCGGGTTGATTGACCGCCACTTCGCGGCGATGCCGTCGAAGAATGTCGGGAGCGAAACCGAAAGAGGCTGACTAGCACCCGCGGGCTGCCAGACGAGTTGGTCTCGCAGCACCTGGCGTGTCGCGCTCGGGACTCCATCGCTCGACAATGCGCGCGTGAATATCAATGATGAAGTAGTCGGGTACGCCGACATCCATGTAGTACTCGCGCTTCGTGATACGATCCGTGCGTATACTGCTCGGCGAGATCACCTCGACAGCAAGGAGTAATCTCCGCACGTCGGTCCAGGTCGACGCTCCTTCGGCTGGCGCTCCGCCCACAGGGATAATGAACGCGTCCGGCTGCGTGATCGTACCCGGTCGCAACTCCAGATCAGCTGGCGACGTGAACGCCACCCCGACCGGCTCCAGCTCGAGGTAGTTGTAGAGCAGGTTTAGCATTGCGCTGACCGCGATCTGATGCTCATTGCCTGGCGAGGGCGTCACGATCAGCTCGCCGTCGATGAGTTCGTACCGCGGCCATCCATCCGACTCGTCCATGAGCGCGCGAACGTCAGCGGTCGTCCAATGACGGCGAATTGCAGGCATACCCATAGTCTGCTCGGCGAAGCGGATGATTTGCAAGGTCCCATCATCCTGGACAGCGCCCAAAAGCAGGTGCAGATCCTTCGACTCGCTTCGCTCGCTCAGGATGACAATGACACTCGCTTCGCGCTCAGGACCTAATGAGTCAATCCATATACGATGTAGTTCGTCGCGAGCTTGTACGCGTCGTTGGAGAAGTTGACGGGATACCAGCCGTCGCCCGACCATTCCATGTAGTCGCCAATGTCGTTGTTGTAGTTGACGATTACCATCAACCGCCGCGCGGGATCATTGTTTTCGTAAATCCCGAAGTACTGCGCCTTGGCACTAGAGTTGTCGGGATGTGACATGCCCTCGAGCGTTTTGATCTGAAAAAACGAATCGAAGATTGGATGTGCAACGGTCAACCGCAC
>JBDTMO010000221.1:0-8268 GCA_039934235.1 bacterium
CCACCGAAATCATTGTTCGCCGAGAAACGGAACCAGGGCACGGTGTCCTGAATGCGCGTCCACTTCTCCAGCGTCGCACGTTCGGCGTCTGGTGTCCTCGCGCCCGGAATGGGACGGTAGCCCCAGCCAATCGCCCATTTGTCATACGGGCCCACGCGCGGGATGATGTCCTCGAGCGCGATCTTGTCCTCTGGCTGCGCCACGTAGTTGTAGCGCGAGTAATCCATGATCGATGGGCTGTGTCCCATCTTGTGCACCCATGACGGGCTGCGCACGCTGTCAGCAGGATACGTCGAGCTGCCGATCTGGTCGTGCTGCAATCCAATTGTATGACCGATTTCATGCGCGATGACGAACTCCAGTAACCGACCCGTGAGCGAATCAGGGAACGGGAACGTGCGAGCGCGCGCATCCAGTTGTGAGGCCTGCGTGAAGTACCAGTCGCGGTTCAGGTTCATCACGTTCTGGAAGATGCGCACAGACCCATTGAGGATCTCGCCCGTCCGCGGATCACTGACATGCGGGCCCACTGCGTTTTCCGTCGTGCTGGGCAACCAGCGAATCACGGTGTGGCGGATGTCTTCCGGCGACCAGTCGGGATCGTTCGCCGGTGCGTCCATGGCGACGATGCCGTCCTTGAAGCCGGCGGCCTCGTAGGCGGGCTTCCAATCGTTGATCGCCTTGCGGACCCAGGGCTTCCACTGCTCTGGCGTATTTGGATCGACGTAGTAGACGATCGGTTTCTTTGGCGTGCAGAGACCGTTCGCGTCCGGTGCATCGGCGCACTCGAGCCGATATTTCGTGATGTACTGGCGACGCGCGGCTCTGCTGTCCGCGCCGAAGTCCACGTAGCGCTCGGAGAAGAAGCCGACACGCTCGTCGAAGCGACGAGGCATCATCGGCTGCTCGGGGAGACGAATGATGCTCCAGTGCGCGAGCACGCTCGTCGCCGGACGCGGTGCGCCACCCGGCGCCTGCGGTGCACCCGCCGCGGCAATGGTGCCAGTTTGCGTGGCCTCGACCTCGACATTCTCGGGGAACGCCACGACCCGCTCGACGAACGAACGCGTCGGATCGATCTGGCCACGAATGGCCGTCAACTCGGGAATCGCGGTGGTGAAGAGACGCGTCACGTCGACGACTGCCGCGCTGTCCGGGCCGTATGCATCGACGTTGAACACAGCGATGATCGGCGCGTAGTTGGCCGCGATGACCGCCTTGTACACCGAAAGCGTGGTGTCCGCCGTGATGGCGTAGGCCGGCGCGCGCAGGATGACGCGGTTGCCCATGCGCTCCCAGCGTGCGGCAGACTCGGAGAACTGGTCGCCGCCGTAGTTGCCAAATCCGCCACCAGGCAGCGTCGGATCCGCCGCCGCGGCGCGCGCATAGCGGCCGACGATGAGCTGGTCCTTGTTCAACTCCTTGGACGGAATTTCGAAGTACAACCGATCACCCACGCGGTGCGTCGAAAAGAGCCCGCGACGGGTTTTTGCCTCGCTGGTGATGACGCGATTGTACGGACGCGGAGCCGCAGCTGGCGGTCCACCAGCGCCGCCGAGCGCTCGGCCCGCTGTATCCTGCGGCGTGGCGGGGGGACCACCTTGTGGAGCGCCGTTCGCCGGCCGGGTCGCGGTGGGGTTCGGTTGCGGGGCGGGCGACGGTGCTGTTTCTGGCTGGCCACCAGCGCAACCCGCAAACGCGGCAGCCGCCGCGATGGGGAGGAGACGGATCTTCATTGTCGGGGGTTGGAAGCGGAGGGACAACGTGTGCGTGAAAGTTTGACGCATTGGCAGCGCGAAACGCTGCACGAAGAAGCCATGTCAGAGGGCGACATCGCCTCCCGGATCACGCGCCTTTGACTCGTCCATTGCCTGCGCCATCGTCGCCTTGGAACTCCGTAGCGATTTGGCTGCTCCCGCGTGATCGATCTCGATGGTGAGTGCGATCGATTCCGGGCCGGATTGGGACGAGCGACAGACCCGAAGAAGCTGGCCTGCCGTCACACCGGCGGGAAGGAGATGGCGCGGAATGCTGATGATGCGCTCTCCGTCTTCCTCGATACGCGCGACATCCTCGTCGATGGAGTCCACCGCCCAGCGGTGACTGGCGTGGTCGGTCATCTCGGCATCCTTGCATCCTCCATTTCCGGTTTATCGAGAAGTTCAGGTGCCTGTACGCCGCGCGCTCGGACGCTCACCGGTTCGAGCGTCTCGAGCTCGGTTCGGTCTGCCGACACGCCGAGTTCGCGAAATTGTCGCGCGGTGACGAACACGCGGGATTCGAGCGAGCCAACCGCGCGATTGTAGCTTAGCACGGCCCGATCGAGCGCATTGCCGAGCTCGCTAAAATGTTGACCGAGCGTGGCGAGGCGATCGTAGAGTGATGCGCCAAGCGTGCTGATTTCACGCGCGCCGTCGGCCATGCGGGCTTCGCGCCAGCCGAATGAGACTGCGCGGAGGAGCGCGATCAGTGTTGTCGGGGTGGCGAGGATGACACCGCGCGCCGCGCTGTCGTCCAGGAGGGCTGCATCGTGCTCGAGTGCCGAGGAGAAAAATGCTTCGCCGGGAAGGAAGAGGACGACGAATTCTGGTGTGGTGCCGGGTCCGAGTTGCTCCCAGTACGCCTTTCGCGCCAGTGCGTCGACATGCGTTCTGAGTTGGGCAGCGTGTAAGCGTAGAAGTCTGTTGCGATCACGGTCATCTGTCGCTGTACTGGCGTCGAGATACGCTGCAAGTGGCGCCTTGGCATCCACGATTACCGCTCGCCCGCCGGGAAGGCGCACGACCATATCGGGCCGCTGGCGACGCGTTTCGCCGTCGTCGTCCTCGCCAGACGTCGTCACCTGCGTCTCGAAATCACAATGTTCGGCCATGCCGGCCAGCTCGACGACTCGGCGCAATTGCACCTCGCCCCATCTGCCGCGGACGTTCGGGATCCGGAGTGCGGTGGAAAGTTGCTGCGTTTGGTCGCGCAGTCCTTCGCTCGCAGCGGCGACGATGTGGAGTTGTTCGGATAGCGCACCGAACTGCATAGCGCGCTCGCGATCGAAGCTGGTGAGCCGCTGGTCGTAGCGCTCGAGCTCGTCGCGCAGGGGTTCGAGGAGTTCGCTCACTTCGCGGGTTGCGGCGCTGGCTTCCGTGCCTGACGTGTGCCGGATGATGAGCAGCACTGCGATCGCGAGCGCTGCGCCAGCGGCGAGTCCGGCGGAAAAGATCACGAGTACGGCAGCGGCGCTCATCGTCGGCAAGATGCCGAGCTGGCGCGGCGGGCGCCAGCGAACGCGTCGCACAGAAACGCGTTTTGCGCAGGGTTTGTTGTCCTGAGCGCAACGAGGGAGCTGCACGTGCAAATCCAAGGTGCAGATCCTTCGACGCGCTTCGCTCGCTCAGGATGACAAATCACTGGCTTCTCGCCACTCAGGAATGTCACACCGCTGTAGGCGGCGGCTGCAGGCTGCCACCTGAACTCCTTCAATCTGAAGCCGGCCGTTAGCGGCTTAGGGACAGACCGCCCGCTCGCCGTAGTGCAGGCGAACTACCGTGGCCGTCCCCGACACCGGCACCGTCACGACGAATGCGTTGTCGTAGCCCGCGTCGCAGATGTCGGCCGGACGTGGTGCACCCAGGGCTTCGACGATAGCCGGGACTGTGTTGCTGTGGCCGACGACGAGCATCGTCTGTCCGCGATGCTTGGCGAGGAGACTGTCCGCCGTCGCGCGCGGTGTGAATCGCGCGTCGAGAATCTCGACCGGCAATCGCAGCGCGGAGGCCGTTGGCGATGCGGTGAGGCGTGTGCGCGCGTACTGCGTGCTGATCACTGCGCGAACGCCGGCGTCGTGCAGGAAAGCCGCCAGTGCGTGTGCGCGCGTTGCGCCAGCAGTGGTGAGCGGAGGATCGGCGGCTGGTTCAGCGGCTTTCTCCGCGTGCCGAACAACGATGATCGTGGTGCTTCCAGTGGCGGCGCTCTGCGCACGCGCAACGACGGGAGCAATGACCAGCAGCGCTGCGAGAGCGCGAATGACGGTGGCGGTACGCATGGCGGACAAGGAACACACTCACCGCACCTGCGTCAATCACATCGTCCGCTGCCTGCCCGGCGAGGGACCGCCCTCGCCGGTCCCCTCAGGCAGCGTGCGATGCGTCCGACGACTGGTCGTTTCTATTACGGTCGCTGTCAATCATGGCGCCAGCGGGCTTTGCTGCCTTGCCGCCGAGCATGCGGGCTGCAACCTGAGATGGCATGTACACCGTTGCCTTCGCGACAGCGGGCGATACGGCGAACGTTGGAAGCGAGACGCCGTAAACGGCGATGTGGCGGAGAAGTTTGGGCTTGATCATCGGAGTGTCCTGGTTGATGCCTTCATCGCATCTGACACCGGGTTCGCAAAAATGGTTTGCAATAGGCGCCTGGCTGCGATGTACCTGCTCTACGCAAATGAGTCGAGCGCGGTTACAGAAGAACTCGTCTGTTTAATCCACTTCTGGGGTCGACGACGGTGCGGAGTCGCTCGCGACGTCCGGAAACGCGCAACTCTGCCGTTACATAGGCATCAAGCAGGCGGCGTCCGCACTGCGGCCCGGCGGGCGTGACGCAGGACTCACTGTCGAGGTGCTCCGGAGACGCGCGCACGCAACGTCAGGCCGGTGGCACCCGTTGTTCTTCGCACGCACAGACTGATCGTGATGTCAGCCAGGTTTGCCGTTCACTCCTCGTATCCGCATATTTAGTTCGTGCTTCGCCGACTGTCCCGCTGGTCCCGCCCCTTCTCCGCGCTCTTCGCGCTCTGGTTCGCCATGGTACTCGGCGACCCAGGTGTCTTGCATTCGTGCCCCATGCACGGAGCGCATGCGATGGCGTCATCGGGGGCACACGCGTCGCACGCTGCAGCGGAGCATCACCAGTCGCACGACTCGGCGCCGACGAAGAACAGCTCCAGCCAATGCTCATGCGTTGGCCAGTGCTGCGCCGCAACCGCCGTGGCTTCGGTGCCGGCAGTCGCGTCCTTCGCCGTCCCCGCGCACGTCGCGAAACCCTCGGCACTGCCCGAGTATCCGCGCGATGACATTCCGTCATCGCCCGATGTACGTCTTCCGTTCGCGAACGGACCTCCCCAGGCCTGATCGGCTGAGCCGCGCGTAGCGCGAGCTCCCGTTACACGCCCACAAAGCGATGTCACCCCTGCACGCGATGCGTGTCGGGATGAACCGTTCCTTCACTCGCGGCCTGTTCACAGGCGCCAGCGGAACGTCGACTCGCCCGCTCCCTGTGCAGGTCCAACTTCAATTCAAGAAACGTCTCACGATGCGAGTCATATTTCTCGTCGGACTGTCCGTGGCATTCGCGCATCCGGTGCGCGCGCAGGACACGACACAAACACGCCGCGACAGCGCGGCGAAGCTGGGCGCAGTGAAAGTCACTGCCGAGCGTAATGAGGATGTCACGGGGAAGCCGTTGCAGGCGTTGACGCTGCCGGTCACCGCAAGCGTGACGGCGCGGAAGGTCGAGCAGACCGTCAATGCTGTCGACGCGGAAGACGCGGTGAAGTACTTGCCCAGCGTGTTTCTGAGGAAGCGGAACAACGGTGACACCCAGGCGGTGATGGGTACACGAGTGTGGGGCGTAAGCTCGAGTGCGAGAAGCCTCGTCTTTGCCGATGGCGTGCCACTGTCCGCGTTGATTGCGAACAACAACAACATCGGTGGACCACGCTGGGGGCTCGTATCCTCCAACGAAGTCGCGCGCATCGACATGATGTACGGCCCCTTCTCGGCGGCATACGCCGGCAATTCGATGGGCGCTGTCATGGAGATCACGACGCGGATGCCAGAGACGCTCATGGGTTCGATCAGCCAGACGCAGGCGCTGCAGCACTTCGACCTTTACGGAACGAAGAACACGTACGGCACGTCGCAGACCAATGCCGACATCGGGAATCGTTTCGGAAAGTTCTCGATTCTCGCGAGCGGCAGCTATGCGAATAGTCGCAGCCAGCCGCTGGCGTATGTGACGAGCGGCAGCTTTCCGACGGGAACGACGGGCGGATTCACCGACCAGAACAAACTCGGGGCAAGTGCGAACGTGCTCGGTGCGGCTGGGCTGCTGCACACTGGCATGACGAATGGAAAGTTCAAGCTCGCGTATGACCTTACGCCGAGTGTGAAGGCTGCCTACGTGTTTGGTTTTTGGCAGAATGATGCGGACGCATCGGTCGACAGCTACATCACGTCGGCCAATCAGCCGACGTTCGCGGGTCAGGCGGGATTCGCGAATGGCTATTACGACCTGATCCAGCGTCATTCGTCGCACAGTTTGTCGTTGCGGACGGACACCAAGGGCGCGTGGGACTTCGAGGCGATCGGTGCGCGGTATCGCTTTGACAAGGATCAGCAGCGAGTGCCGGGTACAGCGTCCGCGAGCGATACGAGTTTCGGTACGGCGGGTCGCGCGGCGGTGCTGGACGGAACAACGTGGTCGTCGCTCGACCTCAAGGGCGCGTGGCGCAATGGCGGCATCGCCGGCCTACCGGCGCACACGATCGCGTTTGGGGCGCATCTCGATGGTTACGCGCTGAACAACCCGACGTACAACGTGTCCGAGTGGCGTCACGGTGCGTTCAGCACCGTTGCTACGGAGGGCGATGGCAAGACGCGCACGCAGGCCCTCTGGGCGCAAGAGAGCTGGCGCATGAACGATCATGTAAAGCTGACGATTGGAGGTCGCTATGAGGATTGGCGCGCCTACAATGGCTTCAATTCCAATGGCTCAACGAAGGTCACGCAACCAACCGTAACAGCGACGAAGTTTTCGCCCAAGGCTGTGCTGGCCTTTACGCCGACTTTGGATTGGAGCGTGACGGCGTCGTTGGGTAAGGCGTATCGGTTCGCCACTGCCGCGGAGTTGTATCAGCTCGTGAGTACGGGGCCGACGTTTACGTCGCCTGATCCGAATCTCAAGCCCGACAATGTGTTGGCGAGTGAGATCCGTGTCGCGCGCACGTTTACGCACGGCATGGCGCAGGTTGCGCTGTTTCAGGACGACGTGCACGACGCCATCATCTCGCAATTCCTTCCGCTCGTGACGAATTCGCCAACGCTGTACTCGTACGTCTCGAATGTCGATCACGTGCGTGCGCGTGGTGCGGAGGTTGTGTTCGGCGTGACCGACGCGTTGGTGCAAGGACTCGAGCTTTCCGGCAGTGCCACTTACCTGGACGCGAAGACCCTCGCGCTGTCTGGGCGCGCGAGCGCGACTGCGCCCGCGGGAAGTGCGATCGGTGCGCAGTTGCCGAACATCCCGAAGTGGCGTGCGAGCGTGGTGAGCACCTATCGGCCAGATGAGCGCTTTGCGTTCACGGTTGCCGGCCGATACAGCGGACTGCTTTACACCACGCTCGACAATGCAGACGTGCACCCGAACACGTATCAGGGGTTCGGCGAGTGGTTCGTTGCTGATGCGCATGTGAATTACCGCATCGATCGCCATTGGTCTGCGTCACTTGGCGCCGACAATCTGCTCGATCGCAAGTATTTCCTGTTCCATCCATTTCCGCAGCGCACGTTCGTCGGGAACGCGAAGTACTCGTTCTGATCATGACGAGAATGAAAGTCGTGGCCTGCGTGGCCCTCGCGCTGTTGTTTGGCGCGCGAGGCACGGCGTACGCGCACGCCACGCTCGTAAAGGCGGAGCCTGGCGCTGGATTGCGGCTCGACGCGTGTCCGGCGCGCGTGTGGCTGCTGTTCAGCGAGGATCTCGAACCCTCGCTGGCCAGGATTGCAATTGTCGGACGCGATGGGCGCAGTACGCCGCTCGTCGTCAGCGGCGATCCGCACGATGTGCATGCCGTGCTCGCGCCCATGCAGTGCCTCGGCGCTGGCGCGTATCGCGTGACGTGGCGTGTCGTGTCTGCCGATGGTCATCCGGTCGCGGGCAGCTACGAATTCTCGATTGGCTCAGTTACGGCGCTCGCCCCTAAGGCTGGCGCGCCACCTTCCCTTGGCGACGCCGAGGTGGACACTGACGCGAAGGACATGCATGCGCAGTTCGGTCCGAGTGTCTTCGAAGCACCGCTGGTGCCCGCTGTGTTTCGTGGACTCGCACTCGGCGCGCTCATGGCGTTGGCGGGGTTGCTTTTCTTTCAGCAACAGACAGCGGCGAGTCGGTCAGGCGCGGGCGACAGGTTGACGGTGTTGCTCGCATGGCTCGCGGCGCTGTTGCTCGCGACGCATTTCGCGCTGTGGATCATGAACGCCGACGCGAATCACCAACTCA
>JBDTMO010000222.1:0-8243 GCA_039934235.1 bacterium
GCAGTCATGCTTCTGGATAGTGACAGTATGCAGAGTGGAGGTAGGCAGGGTATCGCCGGAGCCAAACAACAACAGAAGGAAACTGCTCAGATATCCACGCGGATCGCTCCGTGTGTCAGAGAGTTCCGTGTTGAGGGTGCGCTAATATTGGCCACTAGCGGTTTCTCAGAGCCATTTTGACATTGCGTCACCAGAACACAGGTCACAGAGCAATCTGGAAACCGATCGTAGTCCTTGTTGGTGCACCCAAAGACCCAGGAACTGTACGCTTCACGGAGCAAATCCGCGTGGATATCTGAGCAGTTTTCTCGCAGTTTCAGCCGTTGCAGATCCTTCGACTCGCTGCGCTCGCTCAGGATGACAAAGTGTGCAGATCCTTCGACTCGCTGCGCTCGCTCAGGATGACATAGACCACAACTCAACCGCCCCGTACAATGCCAGCCCGCTCCATCGGCAACGCCACCATCTCGTTCGGTCTCGTTTCGGTTCCCGTCAACCTCTACTCGTCGGCTGAGTCGAAGGCGAGCGTGTCGTTCAACATGCTGCACAAGAAGTGCGGCGGCAGACTCAAGCAGCAATACATCTGCCCAAAGGACGACAATGAGGTCGTCGAACGGACGGATACCGTCAAGGGGTACGAGTTCGCGAAAGACCAATACGTCATTCTCTCGACCGAGGAGCTCAAGGCGCTCGAGGAGAAGGCGACACAGACGATCGACGTCATCGAGTTCGTCCCACTCGCCAAGGTCGACCGGGAATATCTCGAGAAAGTCTACTACCTCGGCCCCGATAAAGGCGCTGAACGTGCGTACCGGCTGCTTGCGGCCGCGTTGCTCGACACCGGGAAGGCCGCGCTCGGGCAATACGCAGCGCGTGGACAACAGCATCTCGTGCTCCTCCGCCCGCTCAACGGCGTCATTGTGATGGAGCAACTGCATTACGCCGACGAAGTGCGCCCAACCACGGAAGTCACGGTGCCTGAAGGCGACGTAAAGCCGATGGAACTCGCGCTCGCTAAACAGCTCATCGAACAAACCAGCAACGAAAACTTCGAGCCGCTGAAGTACAAGGACACCGTGCGCGAGCGCGTGCTCGACACCATCCAGCGGAAAATCGAGGGTCAGGACATCACGACGGACATCGCACCGGATAGCGGCGGCAAGATCATCGACCTCATGGACGCGCTGAAGGCGAGTCTCGCTGCGACGACACAATCCGATGCCGACGAGAAGAGCGAGAAGAGCGCAAAAAGGGGCCGGAAAGCGTCATGAAGCTGCTCGCCGGAACGAGCGGCTTCGCGTTCAAGGAATGGAAAGGCTCGTTCTATCCGGGCGACTGCAAGGACGACGCAATGCTTGGGCTCTACGCAAGCAAGTTTCCAGCGGTCGAGATCAACAACACGTTCTACCGCCTGCCCAAGGAACAGGTCCTCCTCGACTGGGCGGCGCAGGTGCCGGATCCCTTCACCTTCGCCATCAAGGCCAGCCAGCGCATCACCCACTACGCTCGGCTCAAGCCCGAGTCGTTGAGCGCGGTCGAGTTTCTGATGAAGAACACGTCGGCGCTTGGGAGCCGGCTCGGGCCTATTCTGTTTCAGCTGCCGCCCAACATGAAGAAGGACTACGATCGCCTTCGCGTCTTTCTCGACACGCTGCCGCTCGACCGGCGCTTCACCATCGAATTTCGACACGAGAGCTGGTTCGAGGACGACGTGTTCGACGTGCTGCGGGCGCGAGACATCGCAATGTGCGTGTCCGAAGCGGCGGACTTCGCGGCGCCCTTGGTGTCGACCGCGTCGTGGGGGTATGTGCGACTCCACAAACTCGACTATGACGACGCGGGCCTGGCCCAATGGGCGAGGACGATCGCTTCACAGCCGTGGAGCGACGCGTACGTCTTCTTCAAGCACGATGAAGGGATCGGCTCGGGTCCACCGGCGGTCTCGTCCTTCGTGACTGCGTTCAACGGATAACGGCGCATATCCGTTATTGTCCAGCCTTCAACTATTGGAGCTTCATCATGCGTAAGACAGCGGTATTCCTGGGCGCGGCAGCGCTCGTGTTCAGCGCCTCCCAACTGACGGCACAGGCGCCGTCGTTTGCCGGCGCATGGACGATGGTCGTCGATCCGGCGGCTGCGCCGCCTGCAGGCGGACGTGGTGGCCGCGGCGGACTGGGTCAGGCAGCGACGATCGTGCAGGACGCCAAGACGCTGACCGTCACCCGCACGACCCAGGCTGGCGAGGTCAAGAGCGTTTACAATCTCGACGGCACGGACAGCAAGAACACGATGAGCTTTGGCGGAAATTCCGTGGAGCAGACATCGAAGACCAAGTGGGACGCCGGCAAGCTCGTGATCACCACGTCATCGTCGTTCAACGGGAACGCCTTCGAGACGACCATGGTTCTCTCGCTTGACGCAGCGGGCAATCTCATCGTGGATTCGACGTCGCCCGGACGTGGCGGCGGCGCGCCCACCACGACGAAGACGACGTACAAGAAGTCGTAGCTCGACAACCAGTCGAGCATGATCGTCCACCTCATCGACGGTACGTACGAGCTCTTTCGGCACTTTTACGGTCTTCGCCGCTTCAACAAGGGCGAAGACCCGAAGTTCGGCGCCGTCATCGGCGTGCTGAATACCGTGCTGCAGATGATCGAATCGGACGCGACGCACATCGGCGTAGCAACCGATCACGTTATCGAGTCGTTCCGCAACCAACTCTGGCCGTCATACAAGACTGGCGCAGGCATGGAGCGAGCACTCGTTGCACAATTTCATCCGCTCGAAGACGCACTCGCCGCCATGGGCGTGGCCGTGTGGCCCATGGTGGAACTGGAGGCCGACGACGGGCTCGCGTCCGCCGCGCGAATCGCGTCAGACGACCCCAGCGTGCAAAAGGTCTGCATCTGGACGCCCGACAAGGATCTCGGACAATGTGTGCAGGGCGATCGCATCGTACAGGTCGACCGTAAGACGCAGAAGATTCGCAACGCGGACGGCGTGCGCGAAAAGTTCGGCGTGAATCCCGAGTTGATTCCGGACTATCTCGCGCTGGTGGGCGACAGCGCAGACGGATATCCGGGCATCCCGGGCATCGGCTCCGTGACGGCCGCTCGTCTCCTGAACCGGCATGGCGCAATCGAGGAATTCCCCGACGATGTGTTGGGCGCCAACCGAGCGCTGGCACTGTTGTTCAAGGATCTCGCGACGCTACGGTCGGATGCGCCGCTCTTTGCCAACGTGGACGAGATTCGTTGGCGCGGACCAACGGACGCCTTCAACGCATACGCCGAAAAACTTGGCGACGTGCGTCTGGTCGAGCGCAGCCAGCGCGCTGCCGCATCAACTGCGTAAGTGCAGGTCCTTCGCTTTGCTCAGGACGACAAATTCGTTATGCCAGCGCGAGGCGCTTCTCCATGCACATGCTGGTGGGGCTCGTGACGTACTCTCCGTACTTGGCAATATCGACGAACCCCGCGGAGCGATACAGCGAGAGCGCTTCACTGAGCGTCGGGCCCGTTTCCAGTCGGAGTCGCGTGATGCCTGACGTCGCCGCTTCGCGTTCGAGCGCCTGCAGGAGAAAGCGCCCGTAACCATTTCCACGAAATGCGGAACGCACGAACATCCGCTTCAACTCGGCCATGCCCGGTTCGAGCTCACGCAGCGCGCCACATCCGGCGATGGCGTCGTCGACGTCGAGCACGAAAAAACGTAGACGAGGATCGGCCTCTTCTCCAACATGGAGCCCGTGCATGTGCTCACGCGGCGTGTGACGTGCGAGCAGGGCGTCCAGCTCTGCTATGAGGTTCAGACTCTCCGGATGGTTGGCGGGAAGTTGGCGCAGTGCTGCGTGCATGGCGTGCGCGACCTTTTACTTCGGCCAACCCGTCTGTGGAATACCGGGCGTAATCTTCAGCGCGTTCGCGAAGTAGACCTTTTTCAGCACCGCGTCCGGAAGCCCGATGCCGTACAGCTTCCAGAATGCATGATAGCCGCGGTAATAGTCGAAGTAGTCGTCATTCGTCTCGAACACGCGCCAGTAATACGGATATTCCTCGGGCTGGAATGAGTCCTTTCCAAACAGGATTCGATCCTGGTACTTGACGAAGAAGTCATGCGCCACGCGCGGTTGGCGACCGATGTCGTAAAGCACCGCGCCAACTTCCGTGTACACGTTGGGCATCTCGTCCAGCAACTTTCCAAAGCGGCCAAGATCGTTCGCCTGCCAACCCATGTGGGCGGTGACGAATGTCGTCTTGGGATGTTTGCGAAAGAGATTGTCCCGTTCAGTAACGAGCGTTTCGAAACTCGGAAACCTGTCCTGCGGATACCGGCGTTCGGGAAACAGGGACAGCTCCAGCCACCGCTCGTTCGTGTAATCGATTGGATGGAAGAACTGCTCGGGATCGGCGGTGTGAATGAACACCGGAAGCTTGAGCCGAGCGCACGCATCCCAGATTGGGTCGAGTTCGGGATCGTCGAGCTTGAGGCGCGAACCGTCGGGCTTCTTGACGCTAAGACCGAAGCTCTTGGGTATCTCGCCCACACCAACGGCGCCTGCAGCCACATCCGCCTCGAGCTGCGCAACTGCCTTCTCGGCCCAGCCTGGGCCCACGTTCTGGAAGCTGATTCCGGCGAGCACGCGCACGCGGTCCTTCATTTTTTCGGAACCGCGAACGCTGGCAATCGTATTCTTCAGGCGGTCGCCGGACATGTTGTCCGCAGAAATCATCATGCGGACATTCAGGCTGTCGAGCGATGCGCCGAGGCTTGCCAAGGCGTCGCTGGTTCCAAGTAGTCCCTGCGGGTGACCGTGAAAGTCGATCGCCGGATACTTCGCCATCTTCACCATGTGCGTCGGCGTGACGAGCGTGGAGCGCGGCCGGTAATCCAGAATGCTCGGCGCCGGCGCATCGGGCGCCATACATGTGCGCGGGCGGATTTCCGTGGTGCCGGGCGGGCATGTTTCACCAGCCGGAATGGGTGTGCCCCGACCGCCACGCTGTGCAATCGCTGCTTGACTGGCGAGGAAAACGAAAACACCGGCGACAACGAACACCTTGCGCATGACGGCCCCTTGCGACGTGAGAGGGCAATTTGACATGCGTGCCATCGGTCGGGAACCCTGCAGACATCAGAGAAACAACGGCAGCGGGTGGTGTGGGCATCAAGCCCTTGACCCAAGCCCCAAAGTCACCGGTGCAGTCGCTCCTACTTGCTGCAGAGCCACGCGCCAATGCCGGACCCGATGCCAGACCCGCCGAGGTATCCGTAGACCACGCCGGCGTTCGGGCCTGCTGAGCGTCCCGCCACTGTGCCAACGAGTGCGCCAAGTGCACCGCCCACTGCGCCAGCCGCGACCCGTTTTCCGAAGCTGCAGCTGCTGCCGAAGCCTGGTGCGGATGAGAGGACAGCGCTCATCGCGATCGAGCCGATAGCGCCGCCGAGCATCGCGTTCTCGAACACGGGACCATCGCAGTGACAGTCGCCATGCGGAAACGCAATCCCCGCAGTCACGCCGGCTACGCCGCCGACGAACGATCCGGCAACCCCGAGTGCAACTCGAGCCGGAATCCGGAGATAGCGCACGGGACTCGCGTTCGCGTCAGGCGCGCGCTCAGCCAGCAACGTCTCGTTGCTTGGCGGCGCAATTTCTCCGGTGACGATCGCGACCGGAGCGAGAACCTGGGCGTTCGCGGACGGAGCGACCGTAGTGAGAATGCAAAGCGTGTATAACGCGAATACCACAGGCGTGCGTGACAGCGTAGTCATGAGGTCCTCCGTGTTGGCGAGATGTGCCGCATTGGCGTCTCTCGCTGACTAACGCGCAAAAGCACGAGGAATTGGCTCAGGCCATTTCGGCGCGTCCCCCGGGCGTCTTGCACCAAGTCGTTCAAGAGGCGACATATCGGCCGTGACCAGCCTCCCTCCCGAAATACCGGCGGCCGAACTGCAGTCCATTCGTCGCGCACTTGGCGACCGTTATGCCATCGAGCGCGAGCTCGGCCGCGGCGGAATGGGCACAGTCTACCTTGCGCGCGACATCAAGCTCGACCGCCCGGTCGCACTGAAGGTTCTGCCCGCAGAATTCGCGTCGCAGGTTGCCCTACGCGACCGATTTCTCCGCGAAACACGAACGGCCGCGAGCTTTTCGCATCCGAACATCGTTCCAGTGTACGCAGTGGAAGAGGCGGACGATCTCCTCGCCTACGCGATGGGATTCGTGGAAGGTGAAACGATGGCCGAGCGTGTGGCGCGAATGGGTCCGCTGCCGGTTCGGGAGATCGTCCGCATGCTTCAGGACGTCGGGTACGCGCTCGCGTATGCGCACGGCCGCGGCGTGGTGCACCGCGACATCAAGCCGGACAACATCATGATCGAGCGCGCCACAGGGCGTGCGTTGGTGATGGACTTCGGCATCTCGCGCTCGATGTCGCATGTCGTCCCCGCCGCCTCGCTTACGCGCGTTGGTGAAGTCGTGGGGACGCCAGAGTACATGAGCCCAGAGCAGGCGTCGGGCGACGTCGTCGATGGGCGAAGTGACCTGTATTCGCTTGGCCTCACGGCGCATTTTGCCGCGTCAGGTCAGACGGCGATGAGTGGGGACTCCACGCAGAAGATTCTCGTCAAGCAACTCACGCAAGCGGTGGTGCCGGTCGCTGAGTCGCGTTCGGATCTCCCGCCTGCTCTTGCCGCTGCGATCGACCGATGCGTAGTGAAGGATCCTGCCGATCGCTTTGCGACTGCCGAGGCGCTTGTTGACGCGATTGACGCGGCGCAGTTGTCGGAGCCGGAAATTCCGGTGCCGATTCGTCTCTTTGCGGGAGAGGTGAGCACGCTTTCGTTGGTGTCCGTTGGCATTGTGCTCTTCAGTTGGCTCTTCATGCGATCGTCGCAGATGTCGTATGCCGACACGCTGCTTCCGGTGGTGTTGTTGGGTGCCGTCTTGCTCACACGGACACTGACGACATTGAGCGAGGCGCGCCGGCTCGCTGTCGCGGGCTTTGCACCTGACGACGTGATGCGCGGTTTCGCGCGTGTCGTTGCTGAACGGACGGAGCGACGCGAGGAGCTGCGTGCGGATCCTGACACACGTCGTCGCCGGCGCAATACGTTGCGGTGGGGTGTCGCGCTTCTGGTGATGTCGATCGCGATGTTCGCCGGCTTCTTGAGTGTGCGTGTGCGGCTCGCGAACGGCCTGAATTACACGCCGATTTCCGGTCTCGTGCTGATCTTCACTGGAACGTCGTTGTTTGGCACGAGCATCGTGTTGCTGGTGAGGAGCCCGTTCCGCATGCCCCCGGGCGAGCGATTTTTTCGGCGGGTGTGGATGGGTCCATTTGGACGCGCGTTCGTGCGATTCGGAGCGCGGAGCGTGAAGGCGCGCACATCAGGAGTTCCGCAGCCGAGAGCTCGCGTTGCGGCGATTCCCGCTCCGTTGCCGGTGAGTGCTGTCGCTGCACCGGTGAAGCCTGTTGGCGATGCGACGGTAGACAGGCTGAGCGCGATCGAGCAAAGAGTGACAGAACTCGAGCGCTGGCGGGCAGGAAGGACGGACTGAGTGTTTTGCCATCAGGACGATAGGCTATCCACCCACGCACGACTCGTCGTCGCTATATGGTCGAGCACCGCAGCGTCCGTCGTTCCCGATGCCTTGGTCACGTGAAAGCTGTGGTCCGCCCCTTCTACCCAACGCATGTCCCAGGGTGCCTTCACCGTCTTGAGCGCTCGCTCCATGAGCTCACGCGTAATGAACGGGTCGCGCGTGCCGCAAAAACACAGCACGGGCATCGTGATACTCGACAGATGCGCATCGCGCAGCTTCTCGGGCTGGCCGGGCGGATGCAATGGATACGCGAGCAGCAACAATCCGTCGGCATCGAAACCATCGGCAGCCAGCATCGACGCAGCGCGCCCACCCATCGACCGACCGCCGATGACGAGCGGCGCTTTTTTGCCAAGCTCCGCGCGGGCGTGCTCGACGACAGCGGCAAACGTCGGCATCAACTTCGGCATGGCGTCTGGCCGGCTGGAGCCTATCTCACGATAGAGAAAATTGAAGCGCACGACGCCAAAACCACGCGCGCGTAAAGCCTTGGAGGTCGCAAGCGTGGAGCGGTCTGACAAGCTGCCGCCCGCGCCATGCGCGCACACGAACACGGCCACGTCGCTTCCCGACACAGCTGGCTCATACACGGCAGTCGTCTGCTCCGCGCCAACCGCGACCTTCCACTCTGTTG
>JBDTMO010000223.1:0-8202 GCA_039934235.1 bacterium
GCCACGCGCCTGCTGACCGATCGTGATCGTCGCCAGCTTCTCCATTATTTGTGCGGCACGCGAATAGAGCTGGGGTTTCTGTTGCACTTTGGTCCTCGGGCTGAATTCCATCGAATGGTGTATTCGCACACCGGATAGGGACTGCCCCATCTAACAGAGACGGCTTGAGTAGCGTTACAGGTGCGTTCAAAACTGCCTGAACGCGGATTGACGCGGATTTGGCGGATCGCCGCGGATCCTCGGCTACGGTTCCATTTGCGCGCCCTTCGGGATCGCGGAGTGAGAGGATTGGCTCGTTGTGTCTTGGTGGGTCCGGCGCACCCTGGATCTGTGCGAACAGAGGAGCAATCCGCGTGCATCCGCCAAATCCGCGCAAATCCGCGTTCGAGCCGTTCAACGTCTTTCGCTAAACGTCGTTATTGAACGCGGTGGGTGACGCGTTCAAACTGCCCTAACGCGGATTTACACGGACTGTGCGGATCGCCGCGGATCCTCGGCTACGGCTCCAATGTCCGCCCGCCTACTCGCACTGCGCGAATGATCGCGTGACGGAGAGATGTTGCCTTCCCTTTGAAAGAATGATTCTTTGAAGCTGCTCCTCGAGTGGTTCGGGATTCCCGGAGCCCGCGCGACACGCGACTACACATCACGACTCCCGCTCTCCGCCCCAACGGCGAATCGCACAAATCGCTTGACGACGATCCGCTCTCCAAGCTGAGCCGTCGCGTCCGCCACGAGATCCGCCACGACCCGCTTCGGTTCGCGAATCCAGCTCTGCTGCAATAGCACGACCTCGCGCAGATATGCGTCGATCTTGCCCGACACGATCTGCGGAACGAGCGCTTCAGCCTTTCCGCTCGCTCGCACCTGACGCTCGTACGCCCCGCGCCGGTCGGCCATGACAGACAAGGGCACGCCAGTCGACTCCACAGCGATTGGATCGGTGGCCGCAACCTGCTCAGCGAGCAACCGTGCCAACATGCGGAACTCATCCGTTCGCGCCACGAAGTCCGTCTCGCAATTGAGCTCGACCATCGCGGCGATCTTGCCATTGTGATGCACGTAGAATCCGATGGTACCCTCACCAGTCGTGCGCGATTCCCTCGACTCGGCCTTCGCGATACCCTGCTTGCGCAGCACTTCCACTGCGCGATCGATGTCGCCGTCCGTACCCGTGAGAACGGATTTACAAGCCATCATGCCGGCGCCGGTTCGTCGCCGGAGTTCTTGAACCAGTTGTGCGGTGATCTGGGACATTACTTCATCTCCAAGTGCAGTTGAGTACGACATTCGCGGCCTCGTTCGAGGTCGCGCGTACGTCGAGGCAGATGGAGTGCAGCATGAATACGACACGCCCCACCCGCGCTCGGCGCGGATGGGGCGTGGACGACCGCTCCCAACCTTGGACAATCTCGAGTGATTACTACTCGATCAGGTCCTCATTCCCGCGCTGCATTCGTGCCCCGTCACGCGGAGCGTCGTCGCGACGATCTCGCGCACGATCGAGTTGCGCGTTCGCGGACACACATATGGCGCCGCCGCGATCAGGTTGCCGCCAAGGCGCAAGGTGCAGGTCCTTCGACTCGCTTCGCTCGCTCAGGATGACAAACGACGTCCACGAAAGCAGGGTTGAATAGTTCACAGCCATAGTCCTGTTAGAAAGTTTAGACCTTACGTGTCTTCCAGTGGCCGCGTCGGAACAAGAGCGTAGCGAGCACCGCAAGCAACGAAAATGCAAGCGTCGCCGATACGAACACACCCTGGGGCCCAAACCCAAATGTGTGGGAGAGCAGCCACGCAAGAGGAATCTCGAACGCCCAGAATACGGCCAGGTTGATGTACGTTGGCGTCCTGGTGTCTCCAGCGCCGTTGAACGACTGCGTGATGGTCATGCCGTACGCGTAAAACAGGAAGCCGCACGCCACAGTGCGTAACGCAGCCGTGCCGTACGACGCCACGCCAACTTCCGGCGTGAAGAGCCCGACAACGGGTCGCGCAAAGACAACGAACAACAGCCCCACGGTGCCGAGGAAGACTGCGCTGTACTTGCCAGCCGTCCACACGGCTTGTTCTGCGCGCTCCGGCTTGAGCGCGCCAAGTGCTTGCCCAACCATCGTTGCCGCCGCATTAGCCAACCCGAACGACGGCAGCAACGCGAAGATCACAATCCGCATGCCGATCGTATAGCCCGCGAGCGCATCGCTTCCGAAGCTGGCCAAAATGCGCACGAGGCCAATCCAGCTTGCCATGCCGATGAAGACCTGGAAGGTCGCGGCGGAGGACAGGTTCACGACACGCGCGATCAGGCCTGGATCGAACGCGAAGTGCGGACGGCGTACCCGAATACGCGAACCTGCTCGGAAGAGACGGGTAAGCGCGAACACCACGCCCGTCCCTCGTCCAATCGTCGTCGCGATTGCCGCGCCGACGATTCCCATCTTTGGGAACGGCCCCCATCCGAACACGAGCGTTGGAGCGAGCACGATGTTGATTGCGTTCGCCAACCAGAGCACGCGCATCGCGATGGCGGCATCACCCGCACTGCGAAACACGGAGTTCACGAGGTAAAGCATCACCACGCTCGCATTACAGCCGAGCATGATGCGTGTGAACGCGATGTTGCGCAGGACGCCGTCCGACGCGCCCATCACGCGCAGCAGATGCGGCGAGAAAAGCGCGCCGAACACGCCGATGACCAGCGAGACGATGAGCCCAAAGAGCAGCACCTGCGCCGCGGTGTGCGCGGCTCCTTCAGCGTCCTTCTCGCCGATGCGTCGTGAGATCATCGCACCCGCGCCGATGGACAAACCCATCGAAAGCGCGTACAGGATGGTCATGAACGATTCGGTGAGACCAACTGTTGCGACGGCATCTGCGCCGAGGTGCGCGACGACGAACACGTCGACGATGGCGAAGATGCTTTCCATGCACATCTCGAGCACCATCGGCACGGCGAGAATGAAAATCGCGCGACCAATCGGTCCTTCGGTGAAATCGCGTCCGTGCGCCCCGGCTAATGCCTCGCGAATCGCCGACCAGACCGACGGCGTTGCGTGAGAGGGTGGAGACAATGCTTCTGCTTGCGTACTCATATCGATCTCTGACTTGGGTTCAGCCACGTCTGGAAGTCGGTGGCAAAAGGGTTGAAACGAGATCGCCCCGCCTGCGGGGCTGCGCAGGCGGGGCGATAAATTGCTCCCGGAATCGATGGCGAACGAGTCGCTACATCGGTTCAATGCCTACGCGATCTGTGGTGTCGACCATGACGTCATACGTCGCGGACGGCCCAAAGGCCGGCACGCTACCGATTCCGTCACGGGTGACACAGACTGCGAGGCGCATCAAATACTCCGAGAGATGGGGATTGCTCCGCGCAGTCTAGACGCGTCGATTCACAGAGTCAAGGCCGAAGGGCGGACGAACTTTGTCGTTGGCTGCTTACACGCTCAACAAGGCCCCGATCCGCTCGGCGATCGAGCCCGCAGACGGGAGCACGGCGTCTAACAGCACCGGATGGTACGGCATTGGCACATCCGCGACGGCCACGCGCTCGATCGGCGCATCGAGAAACCAGAACGCCTCGCGGGCGAGTACCGCAGCGATCTCCGCACCAAAGCCCGCCGTCGCGGTGTCCTCATGCACAATGAGGCAGCGCCCCGTGCGTCGGACCGACTCGAGTACCGCATCATGGTCCCATGGTGCGATCGTTCTTAGATCGAACAGGTCGATCTCGCCGGTGAAGCCATCCACCGCATCGACGCACCGATGCACCATGGCGCCCCACGTCACGACCGTCGCGCGATCGCCTTCGCGCAGCCGCTTGGCACGCCCGAAGGGAAGGACGTAATCGTCTCCCGGATAACGCGCGCTTCCCTCGCTGGTCATCAGCAGTGAGCGGTGCTCGAAGAAGATGGTCGGATTGCCGCTGCGCATTGCGGCGCGCAGCAGGCCAACTGCGTCCGCCGCGTTCGATGGCATCGCGACCTGCCAGCCAACCGCGTGCGCCCACGTGACTTCGGACGACAGCGAATGCCACGGATCGCCAACGTCTTTCCCAAAGCCACCAGGCATGCGCACGACGAACGGAGCGGCGAACTGATTGGCCGTGCGCCAACGCAGCGTGCCCGCGTTGTTCAGTTGCTCATGCGCCGGATCCGCATACTTTCTGAACTGGATTTCAGCGACGGGCATCAACCCATTCACGGCCATCCCGACGGCGCGGCCGATGATGCCTTCCTCCGAAAGACTCGTGTCGAACACACGATCAGCGCCAAAACGCTTCTGAAGTCCTTCCGTGACGAGATGCACGCCACCCTTGCGCCCGACGTCTTCACCGAAGACCAGCAGCTTCGGATTCGCCTCGAGCTCACAGGCGAGCGTGCGCCGAACAGCCTCGGCCAATCGCATCACGTCGCCTTCGGTTGACGGCGTGTCAGAGCCGCCGAGGGCCAGGCGACTCTCGCGGGACATTCCGCCAAAAGTCTGGCGGTCGCCCGGACGGAGCTCTTCCTCGTACGTAAAGCGCATGATCCCCGCGGCGTCGGGCACGGGCCGTGCGCGCGCCGCGGTGACACCAACCTCAACATCGCGCGCGACCTCGGCCTCGAGCTCGGCCCACTGCGCTTCGCTCAGAACGGCCGGCACGATGTGCGCTCTTAGACGTGGCAGCGGATCGCGCGACGTGTCGAAAGCAATCTCGGTGTCGGAGCGATAGCCTTTTTGATTGTCGGGGCCGGAATGGCTGCTCAGGCGCGGAACGGTGAGGTGAACGAGCGCCGGACCTGCGCCGCTGCGCACATGCGCCACGCATTCGGCGTACAGCGTCGCGGCCTGCGCAGGGTCGCATCCGTCTCCATCGCGCACGACCAGATTGCCGAACGACGCGAGATTCGTCGCGATATTGCCGCCGGGCGTCTGCATGTCGCCCCTGACGGAGATGCCAAGCCCGTTGTCCTCGATGCAGAAGAGCACAGGCAGCTTGAGCGTGGTCGCCATCGTGAGCGCAGACCAGAAGCCGTTCGTCGCGACGCTGGCCTCGCCGCCAATGGCGATCGCGATCGCGCCATCCCATTCCTTGTCGCCCAGTGTGGTCTGGCGATACGTGACGGCCTGCGCCCAGCCGGCGGTGGGTGTGTACTGCGATCCAACGTCGCCCGACATGGGAAGCACGGTCGCGCCCTTCCATCCGGGCATGTTGCAGACGACGCCAATGTCGCGCCCATCGCTGAAGCCACCGGCGCGTCCGAGCGGGCTGCCGAGCGCGTCCTCGATGGACAGCCCGAGCGAGAGGAGAAGCGGGCGCGAGCGATAGTACGCGCCAACGCCGTCGTGTGGGTGATCGAGCAGCGAGCCGAGGATTGCCTGGCCGACGTCGTGTCCTCGCGCGGAGAACTGGTAGAGCACGACATGTTCGCGCGGCACGGAATTGCGATTCCGGTTCGTCGTCTCTTCGAGGTCGTCCAGCGCGCGCGAGACGAGGACATCATAGGCGATGCGCCGCCAATCGAATCGCGGATCGGGTTGCGCAGGTTGCTTGTGTGGCATCGCGTCAAATCTGGCGGAGGGACGCCGCGAAAGGGAGGCGGGTGCATACAGAAGGTGCAGATCCTTCGACTCGCTTCGCTCGCTCAGGATGCCAAGTATATTGGTGTCACTCACTGACAACCGATCACCGAATCAGCCCTATGGATCTGATCCTCACCGCAGCGTCAGATGGCGTGCTGCTCATCACGCTGAATCGTCCAGAGGTTCTCAACAGCTTCAACTTCGCGATGGCGACGGCGTTGCTCGAGGCGCTGCGCACCGCGGCGGATGATGAATCGGTGCGCGCTGTGCTCCTCACCGGCAGCGGACGGGCCTTCTGCGCCGGTCAGGATCTCGCGGAAGTTCTTCCAGTCGCTGGTGCGACAATGCCCGACCTCGGCGACGTAGTGAAACGGCAATACAATCCTATCATTCGCGCACTTCGCACACTCGAGAAGCCAGTGGTGTGCGCGGTGAACGGTGTCGCCGCTGGTGCCGGCGCGAACATCGCCTTTGCGTGCGATATCACGATTGCGGCGGACGACGCGATGTTCATACAGTCCTTCACGAAGATCGGCCTCATTCCGGACAGTGGTGGCACGCTCATCCTTCCGCGTCTCATCGGACTGCAGCGCGCGGCGGCGCTCACCATGCTCGGCGACAAGCTCGAGGCTGGCCGAGCGAAGGAGTGGGGGTTGCTGTACGACGTGGTGCCGGGGCCGGCGCTGGTTGACGTCGCCATGAGCATAGCAAAGCGTCTCGCTGCGATGCCGACGCGCGCGTTGGGGCTCACGAAGCGCGGCTTCAACGCCGGCCTTGGCAATGATCTCGAGACGCAGCTTGCGCTCGAGGAAGAGTTGCAGCGCGAGGCAGGGAATTCCGCCGACTATTCGGAAGGCGTGCGTGCATTCGTCGAAAAGCGGAAGCCAAACTTCCTGGGACGATGACCCTCTATTCGAAGCCCCGCCCTGATGATCCCAACATGATTGTTGTCGGGGTCATCGGCGCGGGCGCGATGGGCAGTGGCATCGCCCAGGTCGCCGCCGCGGCGGGACATCGCGTCATACTCGGTGACGCGAATGCGGAAGCAGTTGCGAAGGGGCGTGCGTTGATTGCCAAGTCAGTCGCCCGTCGGGTCGAAAAGGGTCTCATCATGTCCACTGAAGCAGACCGGCTTCTCGGTCGCATCAGTGATGCTGGAGATCTGTCCACCGGATACTCGGCGTTTGGGGAGTGTGGGCTCGTCATCGAGGCAGTCCTCGAGAGTCTGCCCGTAAAGCGCGCGCTCTTCGCATCGCTCGAGCGTGAAGTGCGCGACGACTGCATTCTCGCGACGAACACGTCGTCGCTGTCGGTCGCGGCGATTGCCGGCGCGTGTGAGCGTGCCGAGCGCGTCGTCGGCATTCATTTCTTCAATCCGGCGCCGGTGATGCCGCTCGTCGAGATCGTTCCGGCGCTCACGACGAGCGATGATGTGGCCGGTGCGTCGGCGTCGCTGGTCGACGGCTGGGGCAAAACGACTGTCATGGCGTCGGACACGCCGGGGTTCATCGTCAATCGGATCGCGCGCCCATTCTATTCTGAGTCGCTGCGCCAGCTCGAGGAAGGCATCGCAGATGTCGCGACGATCGACTGGGCGATGCGAGAACTTGGCGGATTCAAGATGGGGCCCTTTGAGCTGATGGACCTCATCGGCAACGATGTGAATTATGCGGTAACACAGAGCGTGTTTGAAGCGTTCTTCTACGATCCGCGGTATCGGCCGGCGCTCACGCAGCGTCGCCTTGTCGAGGCGGGTCTATTCGGACGCAAGGCCGGTCGCGGCTATTACGACTATCGCGACGGTGCTGCGCGGCCTGAGCCGACGCGCGACCTGGAGCTCGGCCACAGGATTGTGGACCGAACGCTCGCCATGCTCATCAACGCGGCGGTCGACGCGGCGCATCTTCGCGTGGCGTCCCCCCGCGATATCGAGACCGCCATGCTGAAAGGCGTGAACTATCCAAAGGGGTTGCTCGCGTGGGGTGATGAGATTGGGCCGGCAGTCGTCCTCTCGCACCTTACCGCACTGCAGGCGGAGTACGGCGAGGAGCGCTATCGCGCGAGCCCGTTGCTGCGACGTCGCGTCCTCGAAGGCCGGTCGCTGCTGGTATGACAACAGGCGTTGTTGCTGCGATGCTCGCGCGCGATGCGTTCACGCGCTGGCTTGGTGTGGAACTCGTCGAGGTGCGCGCGGGTCATTGCACGCTGCGCATGCGTGTGCGCGAAGAGATGATGAATGGGTTTGGCGTTGCGCACGGCGGTATCGCGTTTTCGCTCGCGGATAGCGCGATGGCATTTGCCTGCAACGCGTCGGCGCATGTGACGGTTGCCGTGGATAACTCGGTGTCGTATCCGGCGGCCATCGCGCTCGGCGACGAGTTGATTGCTGTCGCCGACGAGGAGAGCGCGTCGAGCCGGTTGGCGTACTATCGCGTCGTTGTGCGTCGCGAGGAGTCGGTGGTCGCGTTATTTCGGGGAACGGTGTACAAGACGCAACGATTGCATGATTCGGGGAACTGATGGAGGCGGTGAGAGGGTATGAAGACGGGCGTCATTCCACAATTGGAATGAGGTGTCTGGTAAGCACTGTCGTGCTGCGAATATCAGGTGTTCTGAGAGGCACTCATTCCAATTTTG
>JBDTMO010000224.1:0-8185 GCA_039934235.1 bacterium
ACCCAGACCACCGGCCAGCAGCCGCTCGTCATTCGCGGCGGATGGTTGTTCACGGCCACCGGCGACAACGTGGTTCGGAACCAGGGCGTGCTCATTGTGGGCGGGCGGCTCGTCGCCGTGAACCGACCGATCGCCGCCGACGAGGCACCGGGCGCGCGAGTCGTCGACCTGCGCGACGACGAATACGTCCTCCCCGGAATCTTCGACGTCCATGCGCACTACAACATGACGCTCGGCGAGGGTGGCCTCCGGAGCGATGAGTACACCTACAATCCGCTGATCTTCCTGGCCAACGGCGTCACGTCGACGTTCCCCGCCGGTGAATACGATCCGGAGGCGATGCAGGAGACGCGCAAACGGATCGACGCTGGCGAGCAAATCGGGCCACGCATCTACAACTCCGGGCCATACTTCGGCACGGCGCGTCGCGGCTGGAATGCAAACGCCACCCAGGCGGACATCTACCGCGATGTCGACGAATGGGCCGCGAAAGGTGCGCGCGCCTTCAAGGGCAAAGGCATCGCGCCGCAGCACCTGCGTTGGCTCGTCGAACGGGCCCACATGCACGGCCTCACGGTGACGGCGCATCTCGAGTCGGGATTTCGTAACTCGACCAATGCGCGCGACGCCATCCTCATGGGCATCGATCGCGTCGAGCACATACTTGGCGGCGACCAGCTCGATCCCAACAAGACGGCCTATCCGTCGTGGTCGATGGTGGACACGTCGTCGAAGCCGTTCAAGGACATCGTGGCGCTGTTCGTTTCGCGACACGTGATGTTCGATCCGACCATCACCGCCCCGGTGTATTTCTCCCAGCTGCAGGAGGGGTTCGACTCCTGGGTGGATGAGCGGAAGTTCTTCACCCCTGAAGTGCAGGCGTGGGTGAAGGCGAAGCCGGCGCGTCACGCCGTGGCATCATGGGACTCGCTGTACTGGGCCATGCGCCGGACGACGAAAGCCTTCTACGATGCGGGCGGCATGCTCACGCTCGGCACCGACAACCCGAGCACCGGCGAGTTCATCGCGGGCTTCTCGGCGCACCGCGAGCTGCACACCCTGGTGCTGACCGGAATTCCGCCGGCGGCAGCGCTGAAGATCGCGACGATCAACGGCGCCCGGGCGATGGGCGTATCGGACAAGTTGGGAACGATCGAGGTTGGAAAGCTCGCCGACCTGTTCGTGATCGGTGGCAATCCGCTCACCAGCATCACGAACACGCGCAATGTGCATCTCGTCGTGAAGTCCGGCACGATCTACGATCCGAAGACGCTGCTCGCGCAAGCCGAGGGCAAGATCGGCCCATCGCCCAAACGTCCTTAGCCCAGGATGTGTCAAAGAAAAGCCAAACGCCTCAGTCTTCCGAATTGACCGTTGGGAAATAACCGGAGTCAGTATCGGTGCCGACGCAGGGCCTTGGTCGTCGCCGACGAATCGCTGTGGTAAGCCTCTGCCTGCATGCTCGCAGTCGGGATACTCAAGGCGCGACGTTGCGTCAGCACATCTCTTCACATGGGGGAGTCGATGTTGAACCGCACGGTAGCTCGCTGGATGCCGCTGGTTTTAGCCGCATTGTTTGTCGGTAGCGCGGCGGGCGCGCAGACAGGCAGAATCACTGGACAGATTACCGACATCGAGAGAGGACGCCCGCTCGAAGGGGTCGCGGTCACCGTCGTCGGTGAAGGGAACCGCACGCTTGCCGGCGCGCGATCCGACGCGGCGGGCAGATATACCCTCGGCGCGGTGACCCCAGGCAGTCTGCAGTTGCGGGCACGAATCCTCGGCTACGCGCCAAAGGATCAAGCCGTTACCGTGGCGGCGGGGCAGACGGTCACCGCCGATTTCGCACTCTCGCAGCGCTCCGTGCAGCTCGACCAGGTCGTTGTCACCGGTACCGGTGGCGCTGTCGAACGGCGAGCGGTGGGCAACGTCATCGAGAGCATCAATGTGAGCGATGTCCTCAAGAACTCGGCACCGCGCAGTGTCGAGCAGGTCATTGGCGGGCGTACCCCCGGCGTTGTGGTACTACCGGCAACAGGTCAGGTGGGCACCGGTGCACAGATTCGGGTGCGCTCGGTCGGAAGCCTGTCCCTCAGCACCGACCCGATCGTGTACATCGACGGTGTCCGCATGGACGCCAGTGCAGCGCGAGGGCCGACGCAACGTGGCGGCGCTGGCGCGAGCCGTCTCAACGACATCAATCCCGAGGACATCCAGTCCATCGAGATCATCAAGGGCCCCGCGGCGGCAACGCTCTATGGCACGGAGGCCTCCAATGGCGTGGTGCAGATCATCACCAAGCGCGGCACGAACGCCACGCCGCACTGGGACTTGAGCACACGCCAGGGAACGAACTGGCTGGCGAATCCCGAGGGCCGAGCAGGCACGCTCTGGTCGAAGAATGCCGCGACTGGTCAGCTCGAAACGCTCAACCTCTATCGCTACGCGATCGACAGCGGTGGTGGACCTGTGTTCCACAACGGCAAGAACCAGGGGTATGCAGGCAGCCTGCACGGCGGCAACGACGTCGCGCGCTACTACCTCTCCTCGTCGTGGGACAACGATCAGGGTGTCGTTGCATGGAACACCGACAAGAAGTTCGCCGGGCGCGCCAACATGGACATCGAAGCCAACAAGAAACTTCGTGTCGAGGGAAGCCTGGGCTACATCCGCGACCGTATCCGGCTGGCCCAGAACGGCTCGATCAATCCGGACCCATTCAGCAATCTCGTCTGGGGCCGGCGAAGCCTGATCCCGACGACCGGCGGATTTGGCTTCGCGCCGGCGGACCTCTGGGATGACGTCGAGGATCGCGCGGACGTCGACCGCATGACCACGAGCGTGACGGCGCGATACGAACCGGCCACGTGGTTTACGCATCGCCTGACGTTGGGCCTCGATGTGAACTCGGAGAACAACTCAACGCTGTACCCGAGAGAAACAGCGGCGAATGCAACCTTCTACGGATCCAACGGACTTGGAGCCAAGACCGTCGAACGTGCGTCGCGCAACTTCCTCTCTCTCGATTACTCAGGAAACCTGAAGTACGCCCTCCGGTCGCTTGACTTCACGACCTCGTTCGGCTTTCAGGCCAATCGCTCGGAGCTCAGCAACATCACGGCAACCGGCACGACCTTCCCGGCGTCGCCGATCACGACGGTGTCCGGCGGGACGACGAAGAACGCCACGGAAGGCTACGCCGCCAATGCGACCGTCGGCCTGTTCGTGCAGGAGGGAGTGGCGTGGCAGAACCGTGTCTTCCTCACCGCCGCTGTACGCGGGGACGACAACAGTGCATTCGGCAAGGACTACTCTGCTGCGTACTATCCCAAACTCAGCGGATCATGGGTGCTGAGCGAAGAACCGCTGTGGAAAGAGAAGGCTGGCTTCCTCGCGCGCACGCTCGGTGACCTCCGGCTTCGCGGTGCATTTGGCGCAGCGGGAGCACAGCCCGGCACCTTCGACGCCGCGCGCCTGTACACGTCGAGCGTCGGCTATCAAAACGCGGGCGGGCTCGTGCCGTCGTCGTTTGGCAACCCACAACTCAAGCCGGAGCGAAGCACGGAGCTCGAGCTCGGCTTCGAGACGTCGCTCCTGGATAAGCGCTTTGACGTGAGCTACACGCATTTCAGTCGCGCCGTGACCGACGCCATCGTGAACGTGCCCGTGCCGCCGTCCGTCGGCTTCCCGGGGAGCCAGGTGACCAACATCGGCCACCTGTCCACATGGGGCAACGAGCTCTCCACAACCTTCCGTATTCTGCAGGGTCGCAAGGTTGCGTGGGAAGTCGGCGCGCAACTCGCCAACAACGGAAACCGCGTCGACGACCTCGGCGGCCAGGCCTTTCTGACGGTCGGCGGAGGTGGGCAGGCACAGGCGCGTGTCGGCTACGGCATCGCCGACTTCTTCTTCTACAAGGTTCGTTCGGCACAACTCAGTCCGACGGGGGTCGTGCTGTCCGCCATCTGCGACGGCGGCACAGGGAAGTCGGGTCTGCAACAGGGTGGAGCGGATGCGCCGTGTCCGATCGGCACGTTTACAGGCACCGCTGCACCGCGCGTGTTCTGGGGCCACACGCAGCCAACGTGGCAGCAGGGTTACAACACGCAGGTCACCCTCTGGGACAATCTGCGTCTGTATGCACGCGTCGACGGGACAGGCGGCCATTACGCGTCGGACACCGAGATTCGCGCATTGCACAATCAGGGTTCGACGAAGGCCGTGATCGAGCAGAACGATCAATTCCTGCAGGTCTATCGGAATATCGATACGGACGCAGCGAGCACGTATCAGGCGGGCTTCCTGAGACTGCGCGAGCTCTCGGCGGCGTATACGGTCAAGCCATCACTCGTGCAGAAGTTCGGTGCGTCGGGCGGTTCGGTCACGGTCGCCGGTCGCAACCTCTCCATGTTGTGGACCGCCGAGCAGGGCTGGAATACGTCACGGGACGGCGAGATATACGTCGACGTGGCCAACCAGCATGTGTGGGATCCAGAAACTCGCGCCGTGGGCTCGCTGTCGAACGGCTTCCAGACGATCATGCCGCCGACGGCAAGCTTCGTCGTCAACTTCCGTCTCACTTACTAACCACTGACCGAGGAGGATAGAGAATTATGACATACAGAATCACTCATCGGTCGACGCTGCTGGCATTCGCGTTGGTCGGCCTCACTGCCTGCAACAGCATCCTGGACGTCGAGAACCCCGGGAGCGTGCCGGCCGAAGCGCTTGCGGATCCGACGCTCACGCCGGCACTTGCTGCCGCCGCGCTACAGACGTTGCAGTGCGGCGTCATCCAGTACGCGGCCACGGCCGCCATGCTGAGCGGCGAGTATCTCAACGCCAACGGCTTCGTCGACAATCATCCCTGGGAGTGGCGCGGCATCCAGGAGATCAAGGCGGCACCCGGCAACTGCAACTACGGCCGAGGAACGACGGCGATGGGTTTCTACACGCCGCTTCAGCAGGCGCGGTTCCAGCTCGACGACGCGTTCAACCGCCTCGAAGCCTTCACCGATGCGCAGGTGCCGAGCCGTGCGCTCTTGATGGCCCAGATGCGAGCGTACGGAGGCTATGCCGACCTGCTGCTCGGCGAAGGGATGTGCGAGATGACGATGGACAACGGCCCGAAGATGACTCGCGCTGAAGTCTTTACGGCTGCCGAGGCGCGCTTCACCGATGCCATCACGCGCGCGACGGCGGTGAACGATGCGAGTGTTCTCAACATGGCGCGTGTGGGCCGAGCGCGCGCGCGTCTCAACCTCAAGAACCTTACCGGAGCGGCGTCCGACGCGATCCTCATTCCGTCCGGCTTCGTGCGGAACGCCGAATTCACAGAAGGTGGTGCCGCGCAGCGCGAGAATCGCATCTACAACCTGACGATCCGCAACGAGTATCTCTCGGTGGCGGTCCCGTATCGCAACCTCACCGTGAATGGTGTCGCCGGCAATGTGGCCGATCCGCGTGTGAAGGTGAAGGACGCGGGCAAGAAGGCGAACGACGGTATCACACCACTGTTCCAGCAGCAGAAGTTCATTGCACAGACGGGCGGCACACCGCATCCGATCGCGTCGTGGAGCGAGGCGCAGCTGATTTACGCGGAAGCGGTGGGCGGGCAGCAGGGGTTCGATGCACTCAACGCCGTGCGTACGGCGAACAGTGTTCCCACGCTCACCGGCCCAGTACCGACCGGGCAGGCGTTCACGGACCTCGTGCTGGAGGAGCGCCGCCGTCAGCTCTTCAGCGAAGGGCAGCGGTACGGAGACATGCTCCGGTACAATTTGCCCTTCCCGACGGGCGTGACCATCAAGGGGAATACGTACAGCAGCCTCACGTGCGTGCCGCTGCCGGACGTGGAGACGCTCAACAATCCCAACTTCAAGTAATTAGCATCTGTGGACGAAGACAGAACGCCCGCACAATCGTGCGGGCGTTCTGTCTTCCCATGGGCAAGTCACGGAGTGAAGTGGTATGTCAGGCTCTTCAGCGAAAACAGCCGGTCGTTCCCCTGCATGAACGACGTCATGATGATCACCGCCTTCCCCCTCCCACTCACGTTGCTGTCGAACACGGCGGGGCCGGGAGGGCCGACGAACGGATTGTTGAGATAGCCCTGCAGGCTCCCCGACATCTTGAACGCCCGTACGGCGATGAGCGGCTCCGGCATCGCATTCGTGAGGGTGATGTTGCCGACGAAATTCAGCGTGCCGGTATACCAGACTTTGGGATAGGTGTTGCTGCCGACGGTGGAGGGTCCGCCACCGAGTCCCAGCTCTCCGGCGAAGGTTGCGCCGATAGAGTGTGCGCCGATGCCGAGTGGTGATGACTGCAGTGGGACGTTGCCCTGGTCGGCGCTTTCGTTGGTGAGCACCCAGTTCTGCGGCGCTTGCGAGAAGAGCTGGAACAGCGGGCCACCGCTGATTCCCTGTACGGCGAGGTATCCATTGGTGAATTTCACGGTCGCCATCGTGCGTCCTCGTTGTAATTGGGTAAATGAGGTGGAGAGCAACAGCGGCGCCGCTCGAAGCCGAAAGATTGTGTGCACAATCCTAGCATCGATCTAAGGCGGAGTGCCAGTTCTGGCGCCGGCCGGCCGTCGTGGCGCGCACCCGCGATGGCTTGCATCTGCGCACCAATCCGTGCATACAGACGGGGGGGATCGACGGCAGGCTCCAGCTTCGGGGCGACACTCAATGTTCGTGCGCGTGACGGTGTGTGCGGTGGCGTTCGTCGCGCTCGCGCAATGCGCGGGAGCGCAGGCGATCCACGCGCCCGTGGCCGTGCATGGCGTTGCGTACGACAGCTTGCGTCGCGCTCCATTGAGCAACGCGTTCGTGATGATCGCCGGTAGCGGGTTGAGCACGTCCACTGACGAGCGCGGACGGTTTACGTTCGACAGCGTGGTGCCTGGCCCGCATGTATTCAACATGCAGCACGTTGTGCTGGACTCCATTGGTCTTTCTGGCCTGACGACGCGCGCGACCGTGACCGATGGCGCGGACGAAGTGAGTATTGCGGTGCCGTCGTTTGCGACGCTGTGGCGTGCGGCGTGTGGCGCGATTCCCGTGCCCAGGGACAGCGGCATTGTGCACGGCATGATTCGCGATGCGAGCGTCCGCACGCCCGTTGCGAACGCCATCGTGCGTGCGATGTGGAGCGACTCGATCTCGTTGCAGGCGGACATGACGGAGAACCCGAGCGACTTCGATCAATCCGTCTGGTCGCCGGCCACGCGGTTTGCCTTGCGAAGGGCGTTCACACGCCGGCGTTGGCGCATGGAGACGACGACGGACGCCAACGGTGGCTACACGTTGTGTGGCGTACCGACGATGGTGAGCGAGCTGCGTGTGCAGGGGGTGGTCGATTCAAGCATGAGCGGGGCGATCGATGTGCCGTTGCGCGAGCATCAAGTGTATCGGCGCGATTTGCAGATTGGTGTCGCGTCGTCTCCGGGCACGGCACGCAAGGGGATGATCGCGGGTATCCTCACCGATCGCAGTGGGACGCCGTTCGCTTACGCGCGTGTTTCGGTTGGTGACTTGCCGGAAACCCGATCCGGAGAGGATGGCCGATTCACGATCCGTGATGTTCCGATCGGTACGCGGCAGGTGGATGTTCGGTTCGTTGGCATGGAGCCGGTGACGACGGTCGTCGAGGTCGACGCGGACGATACGTCGACCGTGCATCTGGAGCTCACGCGGATTACGACGCTACGAGGCCTGACAGTGGTCGGATCCGGATCGCTCGGACGCGTACTTGCGCAGGAGTTTGATGCTCGGCGTCGACAGAGCTCCGGCTATTTCGCGGATTCAACGTCTGTCGGGAAGTATCAAACGCTGCTGAGCGTCTTGCGTTCGATGCCGAGTGTGCAAGTTGAATCCCGGAGTGGGTCAACGTTCCTGACGCTGCCGGACGGGCGCGGCGGGCGATGTGTTCCGAACACGGCGATCGACGGCGCGGAGGCGGACTACGCGAATCTCCTTGATTTGGAGACCAGGGAGGTTGCGGGGCTGGAGGTGCACGTGCGGGCGATGAGTGCGCCGGTGAGTCGTGCGGTGAGTGAGCCGTTGTGTGGGGTGATTCTTGTATGGACGAAGTATGGGTTTCGGACGAAGTGAAGTTGCTGAACTAAGTGGTCCTGTTCAGAAATGTGATGACGTATTCACGGCCCGTGTTTCGTCATTCG
>JBDTMO010000225.1:0-8185 GCA_039934235.1 bacterium
ACCACGGGCCCACCCATCTCGCCGTCCGACGTGAAGCCCTGATACGGCAACATCTCCGCCATCGTGCCTCCCGGGGATATCGCTCGCTCGAGACTCGCTCGACAAGTGGGTGACGGAGCGCGAGAACGCACCAGCGCCAATTGATCGTCCGGCGCGAGGCCAGCCAGCGGCGCTGCGCCCGAATCTCGCGCGAGTGCCTGCATCACGACCTGAATGCGCTGTTCGATCGAGTTCGTTGGCGTGTTTGCAGCCGCCTCGAGCGCCTCCTGGAGCGTGCACGCATCAGAGCGCGCCACCATCTGCTCGGCTATGAGCGGACGCACACCCAGCGCGCGAAGCCGCGCCGCGAGCTGTCCGTGAAATCCCTCCGGGATGAACACGACGACGTTGGTCAGGCCGGCCGTCCTCACAGCGCGGGTAATCGCGGCCCCCGTTCCATGTGCGCGGTAGTTATCGGCAAGCTGACGCACGCCGAACATCTGATTGGTGATCGAGGGCGCCGTCCACGCGCAAACGAGCCATAGCGGAATGAGCAGCGCCACCGCGGACCGCACGCCCTTCACGTGAATGCGTGAACGAGAGAGCCCGGCAAAGCGCGCGGTGTAGAGCACGAAAATTGGAACCGCCGTAAAGAGAAAGCGCGGTCCCACGAAGTAGCTCTCGGACCAATAGGCGAAATAGCCGCCCAGCAGCAGCGCGAGTATTCCGAGGAGTAGCGCATCCCACGCGGTTGCGCGCCGCTGCAGCACGAGGGCCGCCACAACGAGCAGCATGGCAGGCACAGGCCACGCGAAAAGCCCAACGTCGAGCTTCATCAGGTACGCGGAGATGATATAGAGACCGCGCCGAGGCGTGTGCTCGAATCCGAGCGGCGTAACATGAAAGCCTGGCCGATGCTCCGGACCATTCAGGACATCGTATGCGAACGCGAAGGGCTGCCCGACGGTCACCCAGTTGGCGCAGAACAACAGGAGAACAGGCACGGCGCCGGCGAGGAATTCCACGAACAACGAGCGCAGGTGCAAGCGCGACGTGAGCGCAGTGCGCACCTGAAACACTCCGATCACCAACCCAACCACCGCGGCATCCAACGGGCGGATCGTCGCGGCGACTCCAAGTCCCACACCGATCACCGCGGCCGCGGAGCGTGCCTGCTTCTCACTTTCCGCAGCGACCCAGCGGGGCAATGCCGCAAGTGCCACCAATAGCAGCGCGAGCGTGCTCACATGATTCATCTCACTTCCGGCCATGAAGAGGACGAAAGGTGAGAGCGCAAAAAGAATCGCGGCGAGGCGTGCGGTCACTTCATCGCCAATCGCGGCTGCAAAGCGATACAGCGCAACGGCAGCCACGCCTGCAAGCACAGGATTGATGAGCGCAGGTACGCCCGCAAGAACGCCAATCGCGAGAATAGCTGGTCCACCGATCGGGAATTGCGCGAACCACCGTCCGCTCACATCCAGTGTTTCGGGCGTCGAAAAAAACTCCGCCGGCTGCTGCGTGTGCGCGAACAATCGTCCCATCGACAACAGGCGCGACTGGAACCGTTGCGCAAACTCATCACCGACCACCGGTTGCCACTCGAACAGGCGCCAACCGAAATAGAGTGCAAGCAGACACGTCGCGACTCCGACCGCGAGCGCGAACGTCCGCGGAGCTGGCGCGACCAGCCAGTTCGCTCCTCGCGCAATCGCCCGCTCAATGGCGTCGCTGAACGCGATGCCCAACGCGATGGCCGCTACCGCGATGATGGCGTTCCACACAAACCACTGCCGAACCGCTTCACTCCACCACGAGAGGCCCCCGCCCGTCGTGACGAGGTTTGCCATCGGCACGACGCCGAGCATCATAATGACGAAGGCCGCTGCGCCAAGTGGCCAACGTATGCCCGGCCGCTCCGCAATGATTGGTGCCTCGACGACGCGCGGAGCCGCTCGCTTTTTCTGCTTCTTCATTTACCGCCGAACCGGCCTCGCATCAGTGCGCGGAGATCGATCTCCGGCGCCGCGCCCACAGGCGCCGACGGCACCTCTCCGGGTTCCTCCACGACGACACGCTGCATCGTCGCTCGCACGCCGCGATCGAGAAAGCGAGACAACTGGTCGAACGAATACTCGGCGCCACGTCGCGAACCGTACACCTGCATCGGATAGATGATAGCCAGTTCGTCCTTTGCACGCGTCAGCGCGACGTACATCAGGCGGCGCTCCTCCTCCAGCTCGTCCGGATCTTCCACTGCGCGGGACGATGGAAACCATCCGTCAACCGCCCAGATCACGAAGACCGCCTTCCATTCCTTGCCCTTGGCGCTGTGCACGGTGCTCAGCACCAGTGCCTCCGATTCGGATTCCGACCCACCCGCGAGATCCTGTGTGCTCGACGGCGGATCGAGGGCGAGTGCCGCGAGGAAGTTCGTGCGCGACGGATAGCCGGCGGAGATCGTTCGCAGTTGATCGAGGTCGGCGAGTCGCGCTTCGGGGCGGTCGTATTTTTCCTTGAGCACGGTGTCATAGAGCGCACGCACCGCGGCAATGTCGCTTGCCACCTTTGCGCCGGCTGTGTCGCCGTCCCGATTCGTCACGCCGCGCAACTGGCGCAGGAGCACGGCGAGCGAGCGGTGTGCATCGCGCGCGCGTGGTGGCGCAATGAGATGCGTGAACGCATCGGGATCCCACGATCGCTCCTGCATCGTGTTCATCATCTCTCGCGCCGTCGTGTCGCCGATGCCAGGCATCAGCATAAGGATGCGGTACCAGCTTACCTCATCGCGCGGGTTCTCCGACACGCGGAGAAAAGCGAGGACGTCCTTCACGTGCGCTGCTTCGAGGAACTTGAGACCGCCCCACTTCTCGAATGGGATCTTCCGGTTCGCGAGCTCGATCTCCAGGTCCGCCGACATGTAGCCAGCACGAAAGAGCACCGCCATGTCCGCGAGGGGCACTCCGGATTCGTGAAGTTGCAGCACGCGGTCCACGACGAAGCGCGTTTGCTGCGCTTCGTCCTTCGCGGTGACGAGCCACGGTTTTTCACCGCCCTCGCGCTTTGTGAACAGTTCCTTCGTGAACCGCTCCTCGGCGCGCGAAATGACCATGTTCGAGAGGTCGAGTATCGGTTGCGTCGAGCGATAGTTCTGGGCAAGCGTGATCATCGTCGCGCCCGGAAACTGCCGCGGAAAGTCGAGGATGTTTCGGAAATGGGCGCCGCGAAAGGCGTAAATGCTCTGGGCATCATCGCCGACCACGGTGAGTTTGCGATGACCGGAGCACATGCCGCGCAGCACGCGCGCCTGGAGCAGGTTCGTGTCCTGGTACTCGTCGACCAGCACGTGCTCGTAGAGCCCCGCGATGCGCGCCTGCAGGTCGGTGGATGCCTCGAGCATGATCGCCCAGAAGAGGAGGAGATCGTCGTAGTCCACCAGGTTGCGGTCGCCCTTCCGGAGCGTGTAATCCGCAAACAGGGATGTGATCTGCTCCTGATACTCCAGGAAATGCGGCACGTCGCGGTGCAGCAGCTCGTCCAGCGGGAGCTCGGTGTTGATGTGGCGCGAGTAGAGCCAATGCAACGTTTCCTTTTTCGGAAAACGCTTTGACGTCTTGGCGAAGCCCATGGCGCCGCGCGCGAGCTGCATCAGGTCCTCAGCATCGCTTTGGTCCATGATGGTGAAGTCCGCGGCCAATCCCGCGGAAGGCCCGAACTGTCGCAGGAGGCGGTGTCCGACCGAGTGAAAGGTGCCGCCGTGGACTCGTGATCCTCGCGATCCCACAAGGCGCTCCGCTCTCGAGAGCATCTCTGCCGCGGCTCGGCGCGTGAAGGTGAGCAGCAGGATGCGCTCCGGGGCTACTCCGCGCTCGACCAGGGCGGCTACACGGTGGATGAGCGTTCGCGTCTTCCCGGTGCCAGCTCCCGCGATCACGAGAAGTGGGGAGTCGCCGAATGTGACGGCGCTGGCCTGATCGGGGTTGAGCGTTGCGGTGAGCTTTTGCTCGTCCGGGCGGGGCAGGTCCCGCTCGCGCGGGCGGTAGAGGCGAGGCTCGTCGGCCATGGGGCCTAATATATAGAGGGGGCCCGACGGTCTGCCGAACCTTTCCAGCGCAGCGCACGGCTTTGTTACGCATTGCCGAGTGGTGCGTCACCACTCGGTTCCCCTTCATTGGGGACAGAATTACTCACGGGCGCCAGAGATCGGAAAGAACGACCGGATCTTGAGTCCAGGAGTGAGCTGAAAATGCGGGTGATGAGTGTCACAGCGGTACGAACGACCGAATGGTAGGCTGCGCGCTCGCGAAGAAGCGGGTCGATGACGATGGGGACGCTTGGCGGGCGGTTACTTGACCGCTCGGCCGCGCATCCCTATCTTGCTTCGATTGCGCATTTAAGGCACGGAGTGTCTGCGGTTTTGAGGGGCCGATCGACTTCCCTTGGCAAGTCCCGCCGAGTGAGGCACTCCATGTGGTGACGCGTTTGCGCGAGCAACGCGAGCAGGACTAGGCGGGAAGGCAACACATTGTACTACCAGTTGGCCCAGTAGGTTTCCGTTTTTCACGCACCATTCCTTTAGGGGGAAGAATGCAACAAGTATCTCGTAAGCTGCTGCTCGCCGGAGTTCTGGCGTTCGGTACGCTCACGGCAGCATGCGGCGACAAGGTTGAGCTTACAGGACCTGCCGTCGTACCTGATGCCGTCCAGAGCGTCACCGTATCACCGTCGAATGCTACCATCGCTCCGGGAGGCACCGTCACGCTCGGCGTTTCGGTTGTCACGACCGGCAACGCAGCCAAGACCGTAACGTGGGCGAGCGGCAATGCCGCCATTGCTACGGTCGACGGCACGGGTAAGGTCAGCGCGCCTGCTGGCTCGCCTGGTGGCACGGTCAGTATCGTCGCGACCTCCACGGCCAACACGGCCGTTTCTGGCGCAGCGGCGATTGTCGTGACGGCACCGGTGCCCGCTCAGGTTCCGTCCATCGCGATCGCGTCGGTCACGGATGTCTTTGGCGCTCCGGTCAACCTTGCCAACACAAACGGCCAGGTCAACGTCTCCGTCAACACGTCCGGCGGCGGCTTGATCGAAGTGTTCGTCTCCTCTGTCTGCACCACCAACACGATCGGCGCGACCGATACCGCGGTGGCATCGCAGCAGGCGTCGTCGGCGCAGCCCGGCACCATCACGCTGAGCTTCAACACTGCCCAGCTGACCGCGTCCAACACGCCGCGCTTCCCGAATGGCAACTATTGCATCAAGGCCCGCCTCACCAACGGTACGGCGACCTTCCTTGCGACGAACAACACGCCAGTCACGTTGAACAACGTGAACGTGTTCAAGGCGACGCTTGCCTTTACGTCCGTCACGGGCGGTCCGAGCTCAGCAGTGAGCTCGAACAACGGCTTGAACTACAATCAGGGTACGCTGACCGTTACGCTGAACCCGGTCATCTTCACCAGTCCTTCGCCGGTTGCCCTGATCTCGGGCATCCTCTTTAGGAGCGGTGAGGTATCAGGCGTTGCTTGCGGCGCGTGCAGCATTTCGTTCACGAATGTACCGGTCAGCGCCGCTGGCGTCGCGACGGTTGTGTTCACGGACACCGGCTCGGTTGCTGGCGTGAACTCGATCTTTGGCTACAATTCGCTGGCAACTGGCGATAATCTCGTCATCACCGCTGCAACGGATGCGGCTGGTAACCCGATCGCCGTGACGGGTGGTGGCTTTACCGTCGCATCTGGCGTGCGCATCGACAACGACGTTCCGACGCTCGCGACCTCTTACGCGGTCACCGCTCCGAACAGCTACATCGGCGCGGCGTACTCGTTTGCAAGCGGCACCACCGGCACGGCGACTGACATCAAGGCTGGCGTTCCTGGCGTTGGTGGCGTGACCACCACGTACTACGTTGGACCGGCGGGCGGCACGATCTTCAACGGTTCGGCGGCAACGCTGTGCACGATCACCGGCCTCACAGCGGTTACCGTGGGCACCGATCTTCCGAACACGAACTCGATCACGCCCGATCAGGCGAAGGTCGTCGTGATGGACGCGCTCGGCAACAAGAGCTGCGCCATCGTCCCGGTCAATTCGAACGTCGGCTCGCTCATCACCTTCGGCGTCGACAAGGTTGCTCCGGTCATCGCGATCGTACCGCCTGCCCCGGCCAACGCACCGGCTGGCTTCTCGAACAACAACGGCGCTGCTGACCTGACGGGTTACAACGTCAGCAAGAACTTCAGCTTGCTGTACACGGATTCGATCTCTGGCTTCACGAACGGCGTCATCCTCACACCGCTTACCGGCACGTTGACGAAGAACTTCTTCGTCCCAGGCACCAGCCCGATCGGTGATTGCGTCATCGGCAAGTGGACCGCCGCAACGAAGACCTGCGTCGACACCTTGATCACACCGACGTCGTCACTGACGACTGGTGCGAACTCGGCTCCGTTCAACGTCAACTCGATCGAAATGACCACGGGTGTGCCAGTTGCTCGCGGCGCAACCGGAACGAATGGCTACTTCATGTTCACGGGCAAGGTGACGGATTTGGCCGGTAACGTCAGCACGGTCGTCAGCCGCCTCGCTGCATTCGACAACGTTGCTCCGGCAATCGGCGCCCTGACGCAGTCTCCGGCCGCGGCAGTCTCGCTCGGCTCGGTGACGGTCACCGGCACGGCCACGGACAATCTCGACCTGACGGCTTCCTCGGGTCGCCTGTCCTACGCCACCGCGCCTGCTCCGTTCGCAAGCGTAGCTGGAACGACGTTTGGTCCGAACTTCGACGCCGCCACGGTTACGTCGGCTCCGGCCAGCGTCACCCTGAGCAACGTCTACCGCGGTCTGCAGGGTACGTCTGCTGGTAACCTCATCCTCGCCGGCGGTGCAGCACCGACCGCAACGATCACCGTTACGGACGTGGGCGGCAACACCAGCCCAGCATCGCCGGTAGCGACGATCGCGACATCAACGGCAAAGGCTGACATCCTCGTTGGCAACACATTCGTCGGCACGGCGTCGGTTGGCGCTGCTCCGGCCACGCGCCAGACGGTGACGGCAATCAACGTCAACGTCACCGGATTGATCGCTGATCCGGCATTCCAGAGCCAGCCGTTCGCTCTGGTCGAGGTTTACAAGGTCGTCGGTGGTGAGTTGGTCCTGGTCGGTTCCACGGCCTCGCCGCTCGTCTCTGATGCCGCACCGAACCGCACGTACAGCTACGCCGTGTCTGGAATTTCCCTTACGGCAGCTGCTACGAGCACCTACTTCGCCATCGGCCGCAACGCGGCTGGCGACGCAGTGGTCTCGCAGGCGATCGCAGTCGTCAACCCGTAACAATGGGTTGATGGTCTCCGATGAGTAGTGAGAAGGCCCCGTCGAAAGACGGGGCCTTTTCATTGCTTGCGATCCGCGACAACAGATAGCAAAAGAGCGGCGGCAACCAGAAGGATGCCGCCGCTCTCGATCAAACTGCCTTCACGCTAGCGCTGCTTCACGGGAATCTTGTGGGCCGTATACAGGCTATCAAGATAGTCCCAACCCTTGCCGACAACCCTGTTGTCGATCATCGCGATTGGCGTCAGGTCCTTCCACGGAATGGTGTCCGTCTGAACGCCGATGTTCTTGTGCCTGCCCGTGGGGCTGAAGAACAAGACCTCGTAGTTCTTCGAATCAATGAGATACCGCTCGCGATCGTAGACATTGGGAAGCGAGTCGGCTCCGGGTGGGCCGTTCTTGCCGATCTCCGTAAGCACAGCCTGCTTGGTCATGCCGGTATCGACCTTCTGGACACGCGCATCATCCTTCTTACAGGCGCCGAGAAGCACCATACCGCCCAGCGCAGCGCCGGTGAGTCCACGTATTCCGACAAAATTGTGCATCGAGTGCCTCGAGGTATTCTAGTTTGGAAGGTCGCCGAATGGACGGGCGAACCTGTGAAATCTAGACTGGAACAGTGGTGGCTGCTACCCGCTCGAGCTCACTGAGGTCCAGCACAACAGGCTCGAGCGCGAAGACATCGGCGAACCCATTCACCACATGCATGCGCGCCAACCGCGCTAGCTCGTCGTCAGAAGTTCTGTCCAGGAGTGCCGACGGTTGGAGATGCGGCAGCTCTGCGGAGCCGCGCGTGCCATCCAATTCGCGCGCGATTGAGCTCATCTGCACGTCGCTGATTCCGCACGGAACGATGAGATCGAAAAACGAG
>JBDTMO010000226.1:0-8160 GCA_039934235.1 bacterium
CGATGGACAGGTTTACATCTGGCACCGCGACCAACGAGGCGGCCAACTCCATCGCTCCGGCGGGCGCCTCGCAATACGGCGCCGGCATCCACCCCTGAGCGCTACCAATCATTCCGGCGGCAATGGCGCGCAATGGCTCACGACGCATTCGCCATCGTGACGTTATCGCATCAAACGCCGCGGCGAAGTTTCCGTGTGGCACGCGCATGATGCCCCATGGCTCCTCATTGGCGTCCAGCGCAGTGCCGTCTTCGTCGAGCAGCACCGCACGGAGCGACGACGTACCCCAGTCGAGCGCGATGAGCGACGGCGAGGCGGTCAAGGCAGCATCGGCGTGCATGGCCTACATCGCCAGCTTGTTGGCCGCATTCAGTGCAGCAACCTTGTAACACTCAGCGAGCGTAGGGTAGTTGAAAACCGTCGAGAGAAAATAGTCCAGCCCTCCGCCGAGTCCGAACACGGCCTGCCCAATGTGCAGAAGCTCCGTGGCGCCGGTGCCGATGATGTGCACGCCGAGCAGCCGTCGGTCTTCGCGGTGAAAGAGCAGCTTGAGCAAGCCGGTGTCGTCACCGAGAATTTGCCCACGCGCAATTTCGCGATAGCGCGCGATGCCAACTTCGTACGGCACCCTCGCCTTCGTGAGCGTCTGTTCGGTGGCGCCCACCATCGAAATTTCCGGCACCGCGTAAATGCCAATCGGAAAGTGCTCGGCCATCGGTGCGGCAGGTGCGCCGAGGGCGTGGCATGCAGCAAGGCGACCCTGTTCGCTCGACGTGGCGGCAAGGCTCGGATAACCAATAACGTCACCTGCCGCGAAGATGTGCGGGACGGCTGACCGAAATTGCGCGTCAACGACGATGCGACCTCGGTCGTCGATGGAGAGGCCAGCATTCTCCAGCGCCAACTCGTCCGTTGCGCCAACGCGTCCCACGGAGAACAACGCCATATCGGCCACAATGCGCTTGCCCGACTCCAGCAGCAACACCGCTCGGCGAGGCGGCCCGTCGTTCGCAGAGACGCTCTCTACGGCTTCACCGAAGCGGAAGTTGACGTTCCGGTTGCGCATCTGGTGAATGAGCTCGTCGACGATTTCGGTATCGACGAATTCGAGTGGCCGGTCGCGCTTGTCGACCACGGTGACCTCGACGCCAAGCGTTGCGAACATCGACGCGTACTCGATTCCGATGACGCCAGCGCCAACGACCGCCAACGAGCGTGGGAGCCGAGTGAGGCTGCCAATATCGTCGCTGGAGATCATCGTGTCGCCCATCGTCTCGATTCCAGCGAGCGGCACGGCACGCGTGCCGGTGGCGATGAGGACGTTCGCCGCGGACAGCTCGCGGGAAGTGCCAACACTCGATACGCGAATGCGATGTGGATCGATGAACGCTGCTTCGCCGCAGAGCACATCCACACCATTGCGCGACAACTGGGAGGCGATGACGGTTCCCTCACGCGCGACGACCGCACCCACGCGGGTGAGCAACTCGGGTGCAGTTGGACGTTGCGTGGTGCGCGTGCTTCCGCCGTCCGCGCGCGACGCGTTGGCGAAGCCAAGCACCGCTTCGCGGAAGGTCTTGCTGGGGATCGTGCCGATGGCGAGGCAGGTTCCGCCGACCGTTGCGCGCCGTTCAATGAGCGCGACGCGCCTGCCGAGCTTCGCTGCCTGGACGGCCCCGCGCTGGCCCGCGGGACCGCTGCCAATGCAAATCAGGTCGTAGTCGTAGGAGGCGCTCATCGTGTGACCATTCTACGAGGCCCCGACCGGATTTGCCATGAGTCTACGCGAGCTTGATGCTCTTCCCCGTGCGCGCTGATTCGTAGATGGACATCATGATCCTGATATCGCGCAACCCTTCTTCGCCGGAGACCTTGCTGGGCCGACCGTCCGTAATGCACTGCGCAAAGTCGTCCAGCTCGACGGCGAAGTGATCGGTCGCCGCAAAACTCAGCGGTGCGCCGTCGCTGCGCCACGCTCGATTGCCGTCGTAGCTGTAGGCCGGCGACATGCCGAATGATCCGCGATCGGCGTAGACACTGAATTGGTTCATGCCGTTCACCTTGTACGTCGTTCCACAGTACGCAACGATGCCGCTCGGAAACTTGAGCTGCCACGTCAACGACTCTTCGACATCCTTGAACTTTACGTGGTCGGTCGTGGATTGCTGCGCCGACACGAGGATCGGCTCCTCGCCCGCCATCATGCGCGTGGCCTGCAATGCGTAGATACCGACGTCCATGAGCGGACCGCCGCCGGCAAGTGCGCGGTTGAGGCGCCATTGCGTCGGGTCGCCGATGGAGAAGCCGAATGCCGCCTCGATCATTCGGACGTCGCCAAAGGCGTGTGAATGGGCAAGCCGCGCGCACTCGACGTGATGTGGCTCGAACTGGCATCGGTAGCCGACGGCGAGTTGCCGCCCCGCCTTCCTGCATGCGCTGATCATCGCCTGGCATCGCTCTGACGATACCTCCATCGGCTTTTCACACAGCACGTGCTTTCCCGCCTGCGCTGCCTTGATGGTATGTTCGGCATGCAGGCCGTTTGGTGTCACGACGTACACGATGTCGATGTCGGGATTGTCGGCCATTCGCGACATCGTCTGGTAGTTGTAGATGCTGCGATCCGGGATATTGTATTGCGCCTTCCATTTGGCGGCCTTGGCTGGCGTTCCCGTCACGATGCCGGCCAGCCGGCAGTTCTTCGTCTTTAGAAGTGCTGGCGCCAGCTGGTTCGTGCTGAGACTGCCCAGGCCCACGAGTGCGACGCCGAGTGGCTTGGCGTGCCGCGTGTCACGCGCGGTGGGTAGCAACGATGTGAGTGCCGGTGCACCGACGACGGCGAGCGCCGTGGTCCTGATGAAGTCGCGACGAGTCGTTCGATGGGGATCCATCTCGTAAATCTCCGGGGAGTGGTGAAAAGCGATGGAGGCTTTGATGCGCAACCCTTCGCCGCACTGACTCTCGAGACATTCAAACCTCGACCACAGTGAGAGAGGCAATGCCGTTCTCGTTCCTTCAGTACATCGTCGCATTTCTCGGGGCGGCGGCGGGCTCACCCGCAACACCATCGTATGTGGACATCACCTGGATGTCCATCACGAACGTGTACTACGAGATCGGCGCGCTGCACATTCTCACCGACGGCTACATCAGCCGCGTCCCGCAAAGTGAATTCCATGGCGGCGCAGGAGGCCTGGCGCAAACGCATACGCCCCAGGTACCGGACACGTCTGCGGTGCGCCGCGTCCTCACCGCGCTTGGCGGGCCATCGAAGGTAGATCTGCTGCTGACGGGTCACAGCCATTTCGATCATTCATTCGACACCGGTGCGTGGTCCAGGTTGACTGGCGCTCCGATCATCGGCTCGAGGACCACCTGTTTTCAGGCGATCGCGCAAGGCATTCCTCGCGATCACTGCACGATCGTCAACGGCGGCGAAACACTGCGGCTCGCCGACGGCGTCACGATGCGCGTTGTGCGCTGGAACCATAGCGGTAATCCGGCGACGAACCCGGAACAACACAATCCGGTTGAACTGGACTCGGTGCCGCGCGTGGATCCGGTTACGGGCGGACTACGGGTTGGCGTGGCGGAGGATTTTCCGAATGGCGGAGGTGGTCGCGCCTTCCTCTTTACCGTGGACGGCGCGGACGGCCGCTTCAGCTGGTTCTTCCAGAACTCGGCAAGCGCCGTCGATCTCGAGATACCGATTGTTGTAAACGGCGTGAACTACGGCGCGCCCCTCGAAAATCTTCGAGCCGCAATGCGCGACGCGGGCCTTGCATCCGTTGATCTGTGGATTGGGACAGGTGGAGTGCCTGTGGCGCAGCTCATCGTGCCCGTACTCAAGCCCAAGGCATTCATCCCGGTGCATTGGGACGGACTCTATGGATCATTTCAGGCGGGCGTGACGACGCCGTACTCCGACCAGCCGCTCGAGGACTTTCTGTCGAAGGCGGGCATCAGGTTGATGAAGCCCGCGCAATACATGGACAAGTGGCGACTCGATCGCAGCGGAATCCACCCTATCGACAACGGCGCGGTCAAGCGCCAGTTGGGCTTCGGCGACCGTTAACCCGCTACTTGGTGACGAAGGGCGGTCTGAACGCTAGGTGTCCGGCGAGTATCGACGCCAAGCGCCGAGCGCCAGTGCTGCCCCCAACGGCGAGTACGCGAAACTCACGCGCGTCGGCGCCAAACGGGCGACCTCGAACACCGAACGAGTTGATGCGACAGTGCGCCACGCCATGGACACCGCGGACAACGCCTGGCGATGCCGCGATGGTCCACGATGTGCCGGGTGGGATGACGAACTAGCCAGGCGGGTCAGGCAGCGCAACACGCAACACCAGTTCCGCCGCGACGACGCTCGCGACTGCCGGCGCGGCGAACAGGATCGTGTTGGTCAGTAGACGGACGACTCGATGCGTCACATCAGGGTGCGTTGATGTTGAACTCGAATCCGCTTGTCGGGTATGCGTGCCATCCGGAGAACGTTGCGAACAACTTAGCCACGAGACTGATGCGATCCCCAAACCGTGTCTTCTGGTCACTCGCGAGTGTGTTGGTCCTGGCTGACTGCTCGAGCAAGCGCGCCATTGAAAGCAGCCTGCCGCTCACTGGCGTGCCTTCACCCGTCATCGATGGCGTGATGCGATTTACGCTCGCGTACAATCAGGGCGGCGCGATGTCGACGCATCTCGGCCCGTACCAGCGGTGGATCCTCATCGGAGTCGGGATCGTGATGCTGTGCGTCCTTGCGCGCTGGTATCGTCGGCTCGCGCACACGGGTCATCTGGCCGTCGTCGGGCTCGCCCTCATCGCGGGCGGCGCCGTGGGAAACTTGCTGGACCGCGTGATCTCGAGCCGAGGGGTGGTCGACTTCATCGATATCGGAGTGGGGGCGAACCGCTTTTACATCTTCAATCTTGCGGACGTCGGCCTGTCGGTCGGTGCCGCGCTGCTCGCGTTCGCGCTCTGGCGCAAGGATCGCGACGCCTCACGCCCAGAGTTGTCGTCCTGAGCTCGGGGCGACAACTGAAACACCGCATGCGAACCAGTTCAGACGCGTCCTTCCCCGCGAGATCTGGACATTTATGACAATGTCGTAATGGACCGGTCACTCTGTTGTCATTGTCAGTTTGTTAGGATGTCCTCGCCAAATTTGACCGGGGACGGAGGGGAATGCTTCGCGTATTGGACAGTTTTCTGATCGATCACGATCTGCGCCTCGTGCTGCTCGCGGCGGCGATCTGTGTATTCGGCGCTGTATCCACCTTGAGCGTTTCGAGCCGCGCTGCCGGCACGAGACGCACGATCCTCTGGTCGGTGTTGCTGAGTATCTGCGCTGGAGCCACCGTGTGGTCCACGCACTTCATCGCCATGCTCGCCTATCGGGTGGACATGGACATGACCTACGATCCGTCCCTCACGGCGCTCTCGTTCGTCGTGGGCGCCGCGATCATGGGACTCGGATTCTTCATTGCGATGCGCCGTCGTCAGCACACATGGGCGCGCCTTGCTGGCGGTGCCACGATCGGAGGGGGCGTCGCCCTGCTGCACTACCTCGGAATGGCTGCCCTGCGCATGCCCGGCCACCTGACGTACGCCGCGGATCTCGTCGCGGCGTCCGTGGTGCTGTGCCTCGTTTTTGGCGCGCTGACCATGATGGTGGAATTCGGGCCCGAGCGTCAATTCGGACGCGCGACGAGCACGCTGCTGATGATCCTGATGATCGTCGCGCTGCATTTCACGGCGATGGGCGCGGTGAATGTCGAACATGGATTGGGCAGCGCAAATGACGGCAGTGGCGTGTCGCGAACCATGCTTGTCGCGTCAGTGGCCGCTGCGTCGCTCTTCTTGCTGCTCGTGGCCATGGCGGGAGCGATCGTGGACCAGCGCGTGTCCCGCCGCCTTACTGCCGATGCGCATCGCTTTCGAACGCTCGCGGAGGGCGCGTTCGAGGGCATCATCGTGCACCGCGACGGCCTGATCGTCGACGCGAATTCCGTCGCACGGCGGATGCTCGGCCTCAGTGACACGGCGCTGGAACAGACACTGCTCGGATGGTTCGAGCACGAGCCGCCTGAACCGGCGGAACACGGGGATGAGCACACGATGGAGCTCGTCCTCAGACGCCCGGATGGGTCGACGTTTCCGGCGGAAATTTGCCGGCGCCGCATGCAGCTCACCGATGGCGCCGACGGAGAGCTCCTCGCAATCCGTGACCTGACGGCGCGCAGGGAATCCGAGCAACGGCTCGCGCACCTCGCACTGCACGACGCGCTGACCGGGCTTCCGAACCGTCAATTCTTCCTGCAGCTCGCGCAGAAAAACATTTCGCTGGCGCAGCGCACAGGCGAGCGATTCGCATTCCTGTCGCTCGATCTCGACGACTTCAAGCTCATCAACGACATGCATGGACATGCTGCCGGCGACGAGTTGATCCGCGTCACCGCACACCGCATCATTTCGACACTCCGCGATGCAGACATCTCCGCCCGTCTCGTTGGCGATGGGTTTGCCATCGTGCAACAGTGCGCCACACAGCCGCATCAGGCCATCTCGCTGGCGGAACGGCTCATCGAGGCGCTGCACGTTCCAATTCATTTCGAAGGCGAAGACATCGAGCTCAGTGTTTCGGTGGGCGTTGCGCTCTATCCGGACGATGGCACGTCGGTGGAAACGCTCCTCCGGAATTCCGAGACGGCGATGTATCGCGCCAAGGCAGATGGCAAGGCCACTTGCCGGTTCTTCGAATCGCAGATGGATGCAGCGCTCGATGCACGCCGCAAGCTCGAACAGGGATTGCGCCGCGCCGTCGTCGACAACCGGCTGTCCGTGGTCTACCAGCCCATCGTCGATAGCGGCTGTCGCACTCCACTCGCATTCGAAGCACTGCTTCGCTGGGACGACCCGGAACTCGGCATGATCATGCCGAACGATTTCATTCCAGTCGCGGAAGAGACGGGTCTCATCGTTCCCATCGGCGAATTCGTACTGCGCCGAGCCTGCGTTGACGCCATGATGTGGCCATCATCGCTGCGCGTGGCGGTCAACCTGTCCGCCGTGCAATTCCGGCGTAAGGGGCTCGTCGATACCGTTCGGCGGGCATTGAGTGACAGCGGACTGCCGGGACATCGACTCGAGTTGGAGGTGACGGAAACGCTGCTTCTGCAGAACCGCGACGACGCTCTTCGTGTGCTGAAGGAGCTCAAGACGCTCGGTGTGCGTATTGCGATGGACGACTTCGGGACAGGGTATTCGTCGCTGAGCTATCTGCAGTGCTTCCCCTTCGACAAGATCAAGATCGACCGCGTGTTCGTATCTGATCTTCCAGGCAACCTGCAGAACGCGTCGATCGTCCGTGCTGTGGCGGCGATGGGAAGAAGCTTGCAGATGCGCGTCGTGGCAGAGGGCGTGCAGACCGACGTGCAGGCGGACCTGATGCGGGAGCTCGAGTGCCATGAGATGCAGGGTTTCCTCATCGCGCGACCAATGGCCGCCGTGGACATCAACGAGTTCCTGGCAGACTACACGGACGTCGCAACAGGTACGCTTCGGCGTGTAGGGCTCGCCACCGCCTGACGCCGTTCCAGCCCGGATTCCAGCGGGTTCGTCACACCGCGGCGCCTGTCGTCACAAAGCGTTTGCCTGCAAACATTGACGAGGCAATTGTATGCCTCATGCTTCACGCATTCTCCCACGACGACGCGACGGAGCGTCCCGGGTCCTTCGCGGAGCCAGGCGCGCTCGTTCGCTGCTACGTCGCAGATGCCGATTGGATCGCTCGACACCTCGTCTGCGATTCGATCGCGCGCGTGGCCGGAGCGATGGTCGTTGGGTCATCGAGCGACGTGCGTGCTGTGATGCGCGACGTTCAGCTGCTGCGGCCCGACGCGCTTTTTGTCGATGCGCGCATGAACGCCGCGATGATCGCCGCACTCCTTTCGCGCAGCTCGACCGCCGAGTGCTGCGTGGTACTCGTCAGCGGACTGGCCGCCGATGAATAGGGGGCGGCAGGTCTGCCAAGTTTTGGGCCGGAATTCTGGCGAGGAGCTTGGGCCATGCGGTCTCCCGTTTCGGGTTCGTTATAGGAATCACGATAGGCGGGGCGCTCGGTACGCGCGGCGTTCGAGCGCTGGATCTCTGCGCCGCCGT
>JBDTMO010000227.1:0-8148 GCA_039934235.1 bacterium
TACGGCGCAGGAAGCGGTGGCACGAGCTTCGTCTTCTTCACGAATGCCAAGAGCGCCGACAATTACGGCGTCGAGCTCGAACTACGCAAAGACCTCGGCACACTCGGCCGCAAGTTCGAGCCGCTGAGCGTCTTCAGTAACCTGACGCTGATGCATAGCCAGATTCACCTGTTCGACAGTACGCAGGCCGCCGCGACGAATCTCAGCCGCGCGATGGTTGGGCAGGCGCCGTATGTCTTCAATGCCGGGCTGACGTACGCCGCGCTCAGCGGTTCGTCGACCGCGACACTGTTGTACAATCGCGTTGGGTCGCGGATTACGGCGGCTGGCAGCAGTCCGTTGCCCGACGTCATCGAGCAGCCGCGAAACGTGCTCGACTTTTCCGCGCGCCATGGCCTCGCGTCGAACGTGACGCTGCGGCTGGACCTGAAGAACCTGCTCGATTCACCGTACGACGTATTGCAGGGCACCGTCACGCGCGACCACTACCTCAGTGGACGCTCGGTGAACCTCGGCTTCCAGTGGCGTAACTAGTCTCCTGTCATCCTGAGCGAGCGCAGCGAGTCGAAGGATCCGCACCAGCGAAGTTCAGATCCTTCGACTCGCTTCGCTCGCTCAGGATGACAGAACGCGTGACGTGATCGTGACTCCCGCATGACAATGTGGCGACAACAGAAGCCTTGATTGCACGAGGTGGTGAGCGAAAGGTCGCTCGCCACCTCATTCAACATCCAGCACCACCACTCCTAGTCCTGAGGACTTGCATGAAGCTCATTCGTCGAGCGCTTTCGGCGGCCGTGGTCGCTGTCTCGCTTGCCACGGCGGCCTGCGGCAGCGATTCGCCCACGGCACCTGTCGCGCCCAATCCGATCATTGGTGTGTCCGTCACCGCTAAGAGCATTTCGAGTGTCCTCGTGTCGTTCAATAGCAATGCGGGCGACAACAGCTACGATCTCGAGCGCGCCGAGGGCGCGGCCGGGACATTTGCCGCGGTGACGAACCTTCCGGCTCCTGCTTCTGCGGGACCGGTGACATACACCGACAACGGACTCAAGGCGAACACGATGTACCGCTATCGTGTGTTCGCGAACAAGGGCAGCCTGAAGAGCGTCGCGTCCGGCGAGGCGTCCGCCATCACGCTCGCCCCTGGCAATGCAGCAGCGACGATCAATGCGGACATCACCGCAAGTCGCACGCTCTATCCGGATACCGCGTATACACTCTCCGGCTTCGTTCACGTTGCGAACGGCGCAACGCTGACCATCCAGCCCGGCACGATCATCAAGGGCGACTTCAACGTACTCGGCTCCTGCCTGTTCATTATGCGCGGAGCGAAGATCCAGGCGGTCGGCACTGCAGAGCTGCCGATCGTCTTTACGTCATCGCGCGCCGTTGGCTCGCGTCAGCCGGGTGACTGGGGCGGTCTAATCCTTGTCGGCAACGCGGTCAGCAATCGCAGCGGAACGGTGAACATCGAAGGATCTGGAACTGACGGCACGGCCATCGTGAGCGGCAAGAACTATCCCGTGGTCTACAACGGTGGCACCACGCCGACAGACAATTCCGGCACGCTGAGCTATGTGCGCGTCGAGTTCGCCGGTTTCGCCCCGCTGCAGGACAACGAGTTCAACGCCTTCACCTTCGCTGCAATCGGCTCAGGCACGCGCGCGTCGTACCTCGAAGCCCTCAACGGCCTCGATGACTCGTACGAGTTCTTCGGTGGTGGATTCGATCTCGACCACCTCGTGGCCTTCGAGACGGCAGATGACATCCTCGACATGTCCGAAGGGTTCTCTGGACGCATCCAGTTCGTCGTCGCACAGAACACCGTGCAGTTGACACCTCGCACCGGTGCCGGTGGCTACTCGGTGGATCTTGAGGGCATCGAGAATGACGGCTGCAATGGAACAGGCTGCGACAATGGCTTCGACCAGCAGCCATACACGATTCCGCTCGTCGCGAACTTCACGCTGATTGGCTGCGGACAGCAATCGTGCATGGGCGCCAGCGGCGGACACGGCATGATGCTTCGCCGAGGCACTGGTGGTTACTACGTGAACGGCGTGATTGCGCGCTGGACGGCCGACGGCGTATCGCTGCGCGATGCAGTGACGTATACCCGCGCGGGCGCAACGGCAACGCCATCAGTGAATGCAGACCTTCAAATCAGGAATGTCTTCTTCGCCGAAACGAACGGCAACTTGTTCCAGGCAACGTCGGCAACCCAGAATTCACTCGACGCGACTGCGAACGCACTGACGCTGAGCACCGCAACGGCAGCCTCACTCTTCACGGCGATTCCGGCGGTGGGAAGCGCACCAACCAGCATCGCAGCGTTCGACTTTACGCCGGCAGCGGGCTCACCTATCGCAACGGGTGGTCTCAACGCCTTTAGCGGCGCCATTCTCGCGAAGGCGGGCACCTTCGTAACGCCGACCGCGTACCAGGGCGGCGTTGCGCCCAATGGACCGAAGTGGTTCCAGGGCTGGACAAACTACACTCGCAACTAACACCACACGCCGCGAGAGTGGCCGGCGTTCCAAAAGGGAACGCCGGCCATTGGCGTGACATGATCTGATTCGACATTATCCAGAATGCACAGACCGACTCACCATGTCACGAGACTCGTCATGTGTCTCGTGCTTTTTGCTTGTCAGTCCGACGACACAAAGCTTGCAGCGAAGACGCCGGTCGACTCTGCGCATGCCGATTCGATGGCGCGTGCGCGACAGGATTCCACCAACCGCGCGCAGCCGGGCTACGTCGTCGATTCGATTCTTCCGCCCGACGAAGAGCTACGTCGCTTTCGTGCAGCATTTCCCGGCGACCGCGCGACCGCGTTGGTGGGCGGGAGTTCCTCGCGCGAGGCACTCGCCCGGCGTTTCGTGAAGGCCGTTGCGGCGAACGACACGTCGGACCTCCGCACAATGGCAGTGCATGGGCGCGAGTTCGCTGACCTCTACTATCCCGAGTCGCCGTATTCTCATCCGCCGTATCACCAGCCGCCGTCGTTCGCGTGGCGAATGATTCAGGATCCAAGCTCCGATGGTCTCACCAAGCTCCTGAAGCGCCTCGGTGGAAAGCCAATGACCTTCGTGAGCGAGAAGTGTGACCCCAAGACGCTGCACGAAGGGCGCACGACGCGCTACGCGGGCTGTCTCGTGCGAGTGGTCGGCGAACAAGGCGATACCGCGACGAAGCGTTACTTCGGATCGATCATCGAGCGCGGCGGCCAATTCAAGTTCCTCAGCTACACCAACGACTTCTAGGGTGGCAGAATCCGTGAGCCGGCTCGCGCGTCTGTCCATGCCCGCGCTCTTCGTCCTCGCGGCTGGCGTCGCCGCATGTACGCGCGATTCATCCCCTCCATCAACGGCCACGCGCATCAACATCGCCGGCGCCGGCGCGACGTTTCCGTATCCGCTCTACCGCGTGTGGTTTGCGCGGTACGGCGATAGCGCGGGCGTCAGCATCAACTACTTCTCTGTCGGATCGGCGGAAGGCCTTCGCCTGTTCGGTCGTGGAGAGGTTGACTTTGGTGCTGTCGACAGCCGTCTCCGTCCGAAGGTCGACGAAAGTCGGGTGGGTTGTGGTCAGGTTGCCGTGCCGATGGTGCAGGGCGCCGTTGCAGTCGCGTATAACCTGCCATCGCTCGGCAACGCCGTGCTCGTGCTGAACGCGCCGACGTTAGCCGGCATCTATCGCGGCCAGTTGACGAAATGGAACGCCGTGCCAATCGCGAACCTCAACCGATCGCTGAAAATGCCCGACTTGCCGATTACAGTCGTGCGTCGTGCGAGCGGAAGTGGAACCGGGCGAGCCTTTAGCGAATACCTGCGCACCAGCGGGCAATGGTTGCCCGCGGCCGGTGAGGGCGACGTCCGGTGGCCCGTTGGAATCGCGGCAGAGGGAAACCAGAGTGCCGCCGCGGACGTGCAAGTCTCCATCGGCGCCATCGGGTTCATGGAGCTCACCTACGCGCGACAAAATCGCCTGCCAATTGCCGCACTCGTTGATAGTGTCGGTGATCCGGTGCAACCGGGCACCAGCACGCCAACCTATCCCGTGCGCACGCAGACATGGCTCCTCTTCGATCCGGCGCGGTTGACGGAGTTGAAGGGCAAGGCGCTCGTCGGATTCGCACGATGGGCGCTTCGTGACGGCGCCGCGACCGCAGCGGGCCTGGAGTACGATGCGTTGCCGAAGGACACGATCGCGCATTACGACTCGCTACTCGCCGGCGTGGACTTCAAACGCTGCGCAAGAACGCCAGCCCAATAGCGCGTCCCTCTGAGCGCAGCGAAGAACCGGGAATTGCAACCGGACAGCGCAACACTTCCATCTGATCCTCACGAAGCACCCGCGTGCCCATGCAGGTCCTTCGTTCAAAACCCGTCAGCCGCGCCAACCGCAGCTTACTGCGACTTCGGCGTCGGCGACGGCGGCAGCGAATGCACGCGTGCCTTGAATGTCTGGTAGTTCTTCGAGTCCGTTGGAAGAGACCGAATAATCGCTGGGGCAAACGTCGCAATCAGCGCCTTGGAGGCCGTGATTCGATCCTCTTCGAGTGGGTGGGTTGCAAACCAGCCCTCCACCGCCGACGGATTCGACGTACGCTCGTTGATGAGAATCTGGAACATCTCCGGCACACCATTGGGACTGATCCCTGCGCGAATCGTGTTCCGAATGCCTTCGTCGTCCGCTTCCGCTTCATCCTGCCGGCTGAATCGCGCAAAGAGCGCCGTGCCGCCGACCTGGATGGCCGCCTGTCCCGCTTGGCTGTTACACACACTGGTCAGCACGCACGCGAGGGTCACCCCAAAATTCGCGCCTTGCTGCTGCTGCATCTGCTTGATCGAGTGCCGCCGAACCACATGCCCAATTTCGTGGCCAAGGACGCCCGCGAGCTGATCCATACGCTGGGTACGCTCGATCAGCCCCCGATTGACATAGATGAAGCCGCCCGGCACCGCAAAGGCGTTCACTTCCTTGCTGTCCACCATGTAGAAGCGCCACGCGTGCGCTTCTGTGAGGTCCGTCCTCGAGGTCAACCGAGCGATGGAATCGCCAATGAGGTTCAGGTAGCGGTTGATTTCAGGGTCCTGAATAATCGGCAATTGCTGATTGATCTGCGTCGAGTACTGCTGACCCATCTCGACTTCTTGTTGCGTCGAGACCCCGCAGGCCGTCAACGTTACCGCGAGCGCAAAACCAGCTACAGTTCGGTTCATAGTCTCTCTCGTAGGCGGACGCCGGCTCCAATCGCAATACCCATTCCGGTCCGGCACAATTCATAACATCTTGAAGCTGCTGACTTTAGCCCGAGATCTCCGGCGCCGAAAGGCTCGCGAAAAGCAGGGGCTCTTTGCCGCCGAAGGGGTTCGTGCAGTAGAAGAGCTCGTCCGCTCCAACCTCACGGTGCGCGGCGTCCTCGTCGCACCCCAACTCGCCGACGCGCCTCGTGGCGCAACCCTTATAGGCATGCTTCGCACCGCTGGAGTCGATTTGGTGGAAATTTCTTCACTCGACTTCGCAAGCGCCGCAGAAACGGAGTCGCCGCAGGGCGTTCTGGCCATCGCCGAGATTCCCGAGTATGCCCTCGGTTCACTTCCAATGGCTGAGCAGTCCCGAATCGTCGTCCTGGATGCAGTCCAGGATCCGGGAAACGTCGGCACCATTCTGAGGACATCCGCCGCACTCGGCGCCTCTGCCGCGGTGTCGCTACCCGGTACCGTTGACCTATGGAACGCCAAAGTCGTCCGTAGTGCGATGGGCGCGAGTTTTCACTTCCCGGTGCTTTCCGCAACCTGGGAGGAACTCGACCTATTCCGGCAGCAGCACGGTGTCGCGCTGTGGGGTGCCGACGCCGCAGGGGTTCCGTTGGACACGCTGCGTCCGCCCGCTCGTCTCGCGCTTGTGGTTGGCAATGAAGGGGCTGGTCTCTCAGAAGAGGCTCGCAGTCGTATCGACATCCTGGCGTCGCTCCCGATCGATTCCCTCGTGGAATCGCTCAATGTCGCCGTGGCAACGGGCATCTTTCTCTATCAGCTTCGCGCGTGAACCTTTCAATGCTCGCCACCGCCTACGCCTTCCTGGTCGGACTGTGCGTCGGCTCGTTTCTCAACGTCTGTGTGGCACGCTGGCCTCGGGACCTGAGTGTCATCCGGCCTCGGTCGCGCTGTCCGCAGTGCGGTCATCAACTCGCGTGGTTCGAGAACATTCCGCTCTTCAGTTGGCTTGCCCTCAAGGCAAGGTGCCGCTGCTGCGATGAGCCGATTTCTCTCATCTATCCACTGCTCGAGATCACGATTGGCGCGCTGTGGGCGGTGTGCGTATGGCATTACGGTCCGACATTCACGGCGGTGCGTCTGGCGGTGTTCCTCACAATTCTCACCGGCGTCGCACTGACGGACGTGAAGCACTATCTCATTCCAGACGGCTTTACGGTGACGGGACTGCTCTGGAGCCTCGCGACGGCGTTGACGGCGCCCTTCCTGGGTGACTCGGTGCTCTTCGCCGGACCCTACGATGCACTCGTCGGCGCATGCGCCGGTGCGGGGCTGATCGCGGTCATTGGTTGGCTTGGTGAGGCAGCGCTCAAGCGCGAGGCTATGGGCATGGGCGACATGACGCTCATGGCGTTCGTCGGTGCGGCACTCGGTCCAGCGCGAGCCATTGCGACGGTGTTCGTTGGTGCGACAATTGGCGCCATCGCGTTCCTTGCCATCGTGTATCCGATCGCGCTCATGCGTCGCGGGCGTGTGACGTCGCAGACAGAGCTTCCTCTTGGCGGAGCTGCCGCCGCGCCCGTCGAACTTCCGCTGGTCCCCTTCGGCGTCTTCCTCGCGCCGGCAGCGGTAATCATGCTCCTGTGGGGCGATCAGATACTCGGACGAGTTTTTCCGGCCTTCTGAAGTCCGAACGGCCGCTCTGGGAGGGTTGTCATCCCGCAGGAGCGAAGCGAGTGGGTGAATGCAACCGGTCGACGCAACACTCTGTCATCCCGCAGGAGCGAGCGCAGCGAGCGCGTGTCGGGATCTACCGGACGATCCGCGAAGCAGGCCGACGTTGGACGAATAGTAGATCCCGACACTCGCTCCGCTCACGCGGGATGACAGATCACGATAGCGTTGCGTCCACCGGTTGCATTCACCGTGTCGGGATCCACTATCCTTGCGCTGTGGCGTTCGTCGAGCGCGTGGACAGACGACCGCGACACTCGCTCGCTGCGCTCACGTTTGCGGGATGACGTCCCCCTGAACGCATTGTTTTCAGCTTAGGCCCCAACCTTGCGCCCCAAGCCCCAAGCTGCTTCGCCGTTTTCGGTAGTGACGCCTCCCGACACGCTCATTGCACATGCCAGAGTTGCACGCGCACGACACGCCGGCACTGGATCGTTTCACGCGAGACCTGACAGAGGACGCCCGCGCGGGTCGTCTCGAAGTGGTTCGCTGTCGAGATGAGGAGATCGCTCGCACAATCGATATCCTGCTGCGTCAGGGCAAGAACAATCCGGCACTCGTCGGGCAGGCAGGTGTCGGCAAGACGGCCATTGCCGAAGGACTCGCCGTCCGCATCGCCGAAGGTCGCGTGCCCATCGCGTTGCGCGACCTGCGTTTGTTATCGCTCGATGCAGTCGGGCTTCTCGCCGGAACAACATATCGCGGCCAATACGAAGAACGACTCCGCGCGCTCGTCGCTGAAACGAGCGCCGCTGGCGATGTGCTCCTCTTCGTCGACGAGATGCACAACCTGATCGGACAGGGCAGTGCGAGCGGTTCAGCGATGGACGCGGCGAACATGCTCAAGCCAGCGCTCGCGCGCGGTGAATTCCGGCTGCTCGGCGCTACGACCGACGAAGAATACGAGCGATGGATACTCGGCGACCCCGCGCTCGAGCGTCGCTTTCAGAAAATCGCGGTGCGCGAACTGTCTCCGGCAGAGACGCTCGAGATTCTTCGTACGCGTGTGCCGTCACTCGCTCGGCATCACAATGTCGTGATCACCGACGCAGCGGTGCGCGCCTCGATTGAGCTGACCGACCTGTGGGTGCCCGATCGGAGGCGCCCCGACAAGGCCATCGATGCGCTCGACGAAGCGTGCGCGCACACGCAGGCCACGGCTGCCTATTCCCCGCCTGCCGAACAG
>JBDTMO010000228.1:0-8147 GCA_039934235.1 bacterium
AACGGTGGCACCTTGGTGATGACCAGGAAGCCGACAAATGCAGCAAGCGCGAAGATGTAGAGCTCGAGAATCAGCATTGCGTGAGCATCAGGAAGGGGAATTCGTGACGACGTGTCCGTCGCGCACCACGGTCATCGGCCCCGTGATTTCGTCTGCGGCGTCGATGACGAGCGCGCCGTCCTTGGACAGATGTGTTACGAGGGCGAGCACATTCTTGCTGAACATCTGGCTGGCATGGAAGGGGACGCTGGCAGCGATGTTCACCGGTCCCATGATCGAAACCATGCCCGCTTGCACCGTCTCACCGGCCTTCGTGAGCTCGCAGTTGCCACCGGATTCTGCGGCGAGATCGACGATCACGGAGCCCGGTTTCATGGAGGCGACCATCTCCGCGGTGATCAACCGTGGCGCGTCGCGGCCAGGAATCTGCGCCGTCGTGACGACGAGATCCATGTCGCGCAAATGCGCCGACAGGGCGTCTCTCGTGCGCTGGGCGTCGTCTGCCGTTTGCGCTTTTGCGTAGCCGCCTGATGTCTCGGACGTAGCCGCGACCAGTTCTGACGCGACGAACGCGGCGCCGAGCGATTGCACTTGCTCACGCGCGGCAGGCCGAACGTCGAAGGCGGAGACGACGCCGCCCAAACGTCGCGCCGTGGCGATGGCTTGAAGACCGGCAACACCGGCACCGATGATGAACACCTTTGCCGGCGACACCGTGCCAGCGGCCGTCGTGAGCATGGGCAGGAATTTCGGCAACGCGGCGGCGCCGATGAGGACGGCCTTGTATCCGGCGACGGTACTCTGCGACGAAAGGACGTCCATCGACTGCGCACGCGTGATGCGCGGCACAAGCTCGAGCGCCAGCGCTGTGATTCCGCGTTCGGCCAGCTGCGCCAACAGCGCGCCGTTGCGTGCGGGATTGAGCAGCGACAGGAGGCTGATGTCGCGCGGCATGGCTGCCGCTTCATCGCGGGACGGCGGTTGCACTCGGCACACGAGCGTCACGCCGTCATAGAGCGCAGCGCTGTCGACGACGGACGCGCCTGCGTCGGCGTAGACGGAATCGGGAAAGCCGGCGCGTACCCCGGCGCCGGCTTGGATTTGGATTTCGTGACCGCCCTTGACCAGCCGAACAACGCTGTCTGGGGCGAGGGCGACCCGGAGTTCACCGGGCGTACATTCGAGGGGGACAGCGATTCGCATGCAGCAAAATGCGCGCGGCGCGGTATTGCGCGCTAGTGTCATCCGGAGCGAGCGGAGCGAGTCGAAGGATCTGCACCCGCAGAGTGTCGCTGCAGAACCGCGGCTTTAACGGCGCAACACCACGTTCGGATCCTTCGACTCGCTCCGCTCGCTCAGGATGACATAATCACAACAATGCGATCACGCGCTCGATCTGCTTTGTGTGTCGTGCCACATGCACGACGTGGATCTTGAAGACATCGCCGAGGTTCATTCTTGGCGCCCATGACCAGAGGGCGGGCGATGCAACCTTCAGCGCGCGCCAGTCGAGCGATTCGGCACTGTCCAGCAGGGTGATGAATTCCAACTCCGAGCCAATCAATGCCTCGATCACGCCATTCCGCGGCGACGGACCTGGCTGAAATACTTTGGGCGACTTGAGCTTGCGTGGGTTTTGAAGGGAGTTCGCGATCATGTTGCCGAGAAGCGAGGGCTTCCATTCTCGTGCGGGCGCACCGGCATCAGGACGCGCAAGCCGCGCGACTGATGTGGCAGCAGCGGCGGTGGTTTCGTGCGACACGCACAGATGCTCTGCCACCTGCGCAACGCTCCATCCCGTCGGCTCGGGATGCTCATGCAGCTTCGCGGGAGCGAACGGTCGCAGGACATCAACGAGTGTTTGATGCGCCGCGACAGACTCGGCGCGCAGTTTCTGGTAGAGCTCGCGCTGCAACATCGTCATGCTCCCTTTCCGGGTTTATGCCAACCGTCGAACTTTAAGCAGATGTTCAAATTCCCCATGGAGAAATAAGATGTCGTCAGTTCGTTCAGCCAGCACAACCGTGCTCGGCCTGTTGCTCGTGGTTGCGCCTGTCGCGTCGGCGCAGGTTGCCGGAAGGGCTCCCACTGTGCGCCGGGGTGAGAAGACCGCCGCGATTCCTTCGCAGGCCGAGCTGCCGCTCAAATACGTCGGCAAGCCGACGGTCGAAGCCATCACGGCGGCCGACCTGATGACTCGGCTCTACATCTTTGCCGACGACTCGATGATGGGGCGCGAGGTCGGCACGAAGTACAACCTGATGGGCACGGCATACATCGAGCGCGAAGTGCGCCGTCTTGGGCTCGTGCCGGCCGGTGAGAACGGCGGCTACTTCCAGAACCTGCCGGTGTTCACGACGTATTTCGACAGCACCTCATCGGTGAGCATCGGGAGTGATCGACTCGCCGTCTTGAGGGACTTCCTTCCGATTGCGCGCGAAGAGCGCCGCATCGTACTCGACGGTACGCCCGTCGTGTACGCCGGAGAGAGCAACGAGAGCACGAGCTGGCTGTCCGCAGACGAGATGGCGGGCAAGATCGTGGTGTTGAACGTTCCGGCGCCTGGACTCGTGCTGCCGAATGTTCCGTCGTTGCGTGCGCGGATTACACGCGCGGTTGCCGTGTTCCTCGTTTCGCTCGACCGCGGCCCGGAGAATCAGAAGGCCGGTGCGTTGCGCATACAGTCACTGCAGCGTGATGGCGCGCCGGGAACGCCGAACGTCCTGATTACGTCGCGCGTCGCGTCGCTGCTTTTTGGTTCGCTCGAAGGCGCCAAGGCAGGCACGATTGGCAAGTCGATGAGCGGCGCAATCATCATCGGCAAGGAGCAGGCGCCGGGGCGCAATGTGGTCGCAGTCCTTCCCGGTTCGGATCCGGCGCTCAAGGGACAGTACGTCGCCATCGGTGCGCACAACGATCACATCGGGTTCAACAACCGGCCGGTCGATCATGACTCCATTCGCGTTTACAACATGGTTGCGCGTCCGCAGGGCGAGGACAGTCCCAGGCCCGCGAAGCTGACGGACGAGCAAGTCGCGCGCATTCGCGTGATGACGGACAGCCTGCACGCGCTGCACGGCGTGCGTCTCGATTCGATCGACAACGGTGCCGATGACGATGGCACTGGCACCGTAAGCGTACTGGAAATCGCGGAGGCGTACGCCAAGGCCAAGGTGCGGCCGAAGCGCTCAATTCTCTTTGTGTGGCACGCAGGTGAGGAAAAGGGACTCTGGGGCTCGATGTTCTTCACCGATCACCCCACAGTTCCGCGCGATTCGATCGTTGCGCAGCTCAATATGGATATGGTTGGTCGCGGTGCGTTGGCCGACATCACCGGCGAATCCAAGACCGGCGAATTGTTGCACGGCGGCCCCGGCTACCTCCAACTCGTTGGCTCGCGCAGGCTTAGCACCGAGCTTGGCGATCTCATGGAGACGGTCAACACGAAGGGGAAGTTTGGCTTCAACTTCGATTATGGGATGGATACGAACGGTCATCCGCAGAACATCTATTGCCGTAGCGACCATTACGAATATGCCCGATACGGCATTCCAATCGTCTTCATGACGACAGGCGGTCACTCGGACTACCACCAGGTCACAGATGAGCCCCAATACATCGACTACGGGCACATGGCGGACGTGGCGAAGTTCGTGAAAGACGCTGCAACGACGGTGGCGAACCTGGATCACCGAATTGTGGTGGACAAGCCGAAGCCGGATCCGAAGGGCCGTTGCGTGCAATAGCCAGTTGTGAGATAGCCGCCTGTTGGCTGTAGGCTGCAGGCTGCTATCTGACCACTTCAAGCTGTACGTCTATGATGGCCGAATTCATCAGGTGGCGGTAAGCAATCAGAAGCTCAGAGAGCAGCCGGCAGCCTGCAGCCGACAGCTTTTTCGCAGAAGTACGTCAGCACATTTTCGGCCTGTCAGACTCTGAAGCCATCTCCCATATATTCGAGGCCATGCGTCGTCTCCTTCTCCTGATCGGGCTCGTTGCCTGCGGTTCCGGTGGGCCTCCCCTGAGCACGGCGCCCGCGCCTCAGGTTGTGCCGTTAGCGCCGACAGGCCCCGCAAGCTTCGTCCGATCGACATCGGAAGCGCTCGTCACACGTACGATCGACGTGCGCGAGGGCATTACGCGGGTACAGGCGATGCGCTTGCTCACGGACGCGCTTGCCGAGCGCTATACGGTGGACGTGACGGATCCGCGCGCCGGCTTTGCGATGACGGCGTGGCAGGCGAGTCTGCACCGCGACGGCGTGCCAGACCTGCGCTACCGCACGCGCCTCACCGCGCGATTCCAGGGCGATGATTGGCGCACATTAAAACTTCGCGACGAAGCCAACTGGCAGCGCGGAGACGAGTGGGAAGTGGGCTACGATCCCGCGCAACTCGACAGCGTTGCGAACGACCTCAAAGCCAAGCTCGGTAAACGGCCCTGATTCCGGCTAAGGCTGGCGGGAGATTGGTGAAACCGCAGGTACAGATCCTTCGACTCGCTTCACTCGCTCAGGATGACACTCCTCTCGCGGCTCGCGACGCTACTGCTTGAGTTGCAGCGAAACGATCTGCCAACTGCTGGCTTGACGAACAATTGTGGCGTGCTGCCTGAGCGGTGAAACCACGCTTCTCTTATCCTTGCCCACGGTATTCAGCATCAAGACGAAATCCGTTTCGGCAGTATCGCGATTGATCACCGTGGGGCCATAGCGAATCTTCGCGGTAATTTTCTCCGAGTTGGCGAAGACGTTCTTATCCCAACTCTCCGCCTGCTGTGATGTCATCGCTGGATACGCGAGCTTCATTGTCGCGACGCTGCCACTCTCGATTGCACGCGCGTAGTTGATGATTGCGCCACGTACAGCGTTCGTGTCGGCAGTAGCGATCCGCGCGAGGCTGTCGTGTTGACGTTTTTGCTCTTGCCGAGCCAGTAGTCGCGAAGAGTCTACAACGGGTGTCGGCGTTGGTATGGGCGCGACGATGGCGGCCGAGGTGTCGGGCGGAGGCAGCGCCGAGTCGACCTGCGCCTGCGCCAGCGCCGCCGCCGCGATGCTGTCGCGAGCAGCACTCTTGATCCGCTCGGAGTCCACGGGGCCGGGCGGGAGATTGTACAGGACGAGCGCTGTCGCCAGCGCAACCAATGACACCGTACCGATGACGATCGGTGCGCGGCGCACCGCTTTCGATACAGGAATTTCGGTGACTTCCGTCGTGGCTTGCGTCGCGTGCAGAAACGCGACCGTAGGCGCGCTGCGTGGCGTGGGCCGCAATTCGGGAATGACGCGCTGCACTCCCGAGCGACGCGCATGCGTGCCGGCCAGCGCGTCCTTGAGCTCCGTGGCCGACCCGTAGCGTTCCGCGGGCGACCGCGCGAGCAACCTCGCGACGATACGCGCGACGGTATCTGGCAACGCAGGATCGAGCTCGTGGAGGTGTGGGACGTCGCGCGAAAGACGCTGCTTGATCATCTGCTCGCGCGTTGGCGCATCGAATGGCGGCGCCGCCGTGAGCATCAGGTGCAGGATGCACCCCAGCGCATACAAGTCACTTCGCGCGTCGACGGGATCGCCGAGGAGTTGTTCTGGGCTCATGAATTCGGGCGTACCGATCACCTGACCGGTTCGCGTGAGCCCTTCACCGACGCCTTCCTGGATGGCTTTCGCGATCCCGAAGTCGACGACCTTGACAATTTCTCGCCCAGTGCGCGTACGCGTGATGAGAATGTTGTCGGGCTTGAGATCGCGGTGCACGATTCCGAGTTCATGCGCGGCGCCTAGCGCATCGGCGATCTGGCTGGCGAGATCGATGGCGCGTTCGAGGGCTAACGGTGCTTCGCGCGTGAGCGTGCGTGCGAGCGGCTCGCCATCAACAAACTCCATCACCAGATAGATCAGCCCGTCGCTTTCGCCGTAGTCGAACACGGCAGCGACGTTGGGATGAATGATTCGCGCTGCATTAGACGCCTCGCGCGCGAAGCGCGCAGCGGAGCCGGCGTCATTGACCAATGCGGGGCTCATCACCTTGATCGCGCATTGCCGATTCATCTTTACATGTTCGCCGAGATACACTCGGCCCATTCCGCCTTCGCCGATGCGCTTCAGGATGTGATAGCGATCTGCGAGCACGCGTCCGATAAGCGAGTCTTCCCCTTTCGGCCTGAGGGCCGTGCCGTCGCTGGGGCAAAAGCGCGCCGTGGTTTCGTACTCTGTGCCGCAATGCGGGCAGAGCTTGAAGACTGCGACGGATTCTTCGGCAGCGGGGGCGGGCTGTCGCGCGAGCAGGCCCGAGCCCAACCCGCTTTCTGCGAGGGCGCGTGCTGCCGCATCTCGCATGGCAAGCCACTCCTCGGAGTGGGGAGAGGGGGGTTGGTCGTCGGGGCGATCACGTTCGTCGGCGGACATCAACATAGAGTACCGCCGGAACCCCTCCAATCGTAAGGTCGCGGTTCACAAAACGCGGGCGGCCCCGTGCCGGCAGGTATCGCCAACACGGGGCCGCGCGCAGAACGGCGAGGGGTTACGGAGCCTTCTTATCCTGCCGGAGGTCGCGGCGGTCCTGACGGAGGTCACGGACATCCCCGCGAGCGTCGCGGCCGTCCTGGCGTGTGTCGCGACGGTCGCCGCGGAGGTCGCGGACGTCGCCCTTGGTGTCATGCGTGTCGTGGCGGATTTCCTTTCGGGCGGAGCGAACGGCGGCGCTGTCTCCGGCGGTGCGTGCCGTCTTGAGTGCGCGGTGGTCTTGGCGGAGCTCCTTGTGGTCGCCGGCGAGTTCGCGCTTGTCACCCCTGACTTCGCGCTTGTCTCCGACGATTTCGCGATGATCTCCCCGGAGCTCGCGCTTGTCGGCGCGTACTTCGCGGCGGTCCTTGCGGATTTCACCGTTCTGTGCCGAGAGCGTGCTGGCGGCGCCGAGCGCGAGGGCTGAGCTGAGGATGATGGTGCTGAGCTTGAACATGGTAGTCTCCGGTGCGAGTTCGGGTCGATTCAGGTGCGCTTCGACGCGGGGCCCTCGCGTCTTCCCCAAGGAGACGATTGGAGACTGGAGACGTTAAGCCATTGCGGCGCAAGTGGTTGAAGTGTGACGTGCATCACATTCAGCCTCGCGCTCAGCGCAGCTGTTGAGGCGCCTGTACTTCGTCGCTGAAGAATTCCGTCAGGAGCATATCAAGCCCGCGGCCGTAGCGATGCGAGGCCGAGGCGACGATGCTTTGGAAAGGAGTTCCTGGATAGCAGTCTGTCGTGTGTAGCGCCTTGATCAAGTCCGCCGGCGTCCAGTCGCTCTGGCGAGCAAGGCGGGCCAGTCCGCCCGCGGCATCTTGCAAAGGGGACTGTTGCGTGTCGTCGCGGATATAGGTTTGAAAGTGATCACGGAACGCGACGAACTCCGCGGATGTCGTCACGACCGCAAGGCGTGCGCGAGCGTTGTCGTCGGGGTTGGTCTCTGGCCCGCTGTCTTGCCCATCGAGGATGGTGGGGGTCCTTCCCAGCCAGGACACATCCATCACGGGATCGATTCGCTCGCCGTAATAGGCGTCGATCGCTTCATGAATAAGCCACGCCAGGGTGTCGCTCCGGGCGAGCGCCTCGAGGGAGTTGAGCGCTGGCAGTTCGTTCAGCGCCTGCTTCAGATCGATGATGAGGCGCCTTGGCGGTACGCCGTCTGATTTGGCGTGTGCTGCGAAAGCGGTCAGGGTGGCTGTCAGGCCGTCCAGCGGCGCGCCGCCGTGCAAGTGCAGGTGGACGGCGTCGGTCACCATGACCAGCATTTCGGGTCGCATGTACGGCGCGCCGTGGCCGCTGTGATCTGCCGCAGATGGGTGACTCTGCGTTGTGGTCGGCACAATGTTCAAGCGTTACCTCGCGACCGAAGCGCGATGCTGCTACCGATGTTTACACGCCATACGTTTGTTTACGCATCCTATGTCAACCTCAGTTGGCAAGCAAGTAGTTGGTCGGCAAACCGATAGGTCCGCGGCAACTATGTACGAAATAGTACATCACTATGACCGGTAACCAGACTTGGCGAACGTCGGGATCGGGTCAGATGGCGCTGCGCATCACGATGTCGCGCGTGATGGTGAGGCGGAGTGGGCTGCCTTCTGGCAGGCAGGCGTCGTTGGTCTGCGAGTTCTTCGCGGCGACGGTG
>JBDTMO010000229.1:0-8129 GCA_039934235.1 bacterium
GGCGCAATGGACGCATTGGCGGCCACGGTCCGCGACGAGAGCTTTGGCGCCTGTGCGGAGGCCGTCGCGGAGAGCGCAGCGGCGGTGATGGCGAGCGATAGGATATAGTGGCGATTCGTCATAGTCGTTCTAAGCCTGCCATCAAAGTGAGGTGTGATGAAGAAGTGCAGGTCCTTACGCTGCGCTCAGGACGACGAGTGGTTACGCCATGCCGGCGAGCACGCCGCGCATGTACGCGAACGACACCTGCATGCCGGGCAGCGGATCCTTCGCATTGATCTCGTACTCGAGATTCACGTAGCCCTGGTAGTTGATCTTCTGGAGCGCGCGGAAGAGCGCCGGGAAGGGCAGCTTGCCTTCACCGACGGCAACCTGGCTGTCCTTGTTGGCGCCGTCCGCGAGATCCTTGACGTGCATGTCGAGCAGGCGCGGGCCGGCATCGAGCGCGGCCTGAACGATGTCCGCGCCGGCGCGCGTCGCGTGGCCGATGTCCATGCACAGACCCATGCGTGGGTCCATGCCCTTCACCGCCTTCAGGACGTCATACGGCGACGGGAAGTTCTTGTCTTCCGGGCCGTGGTTGTGAATGGCGACCTTGATGTCGTACTGCTTTGCGTACTTCTCGATGCGCGGCAAGACGGAGGTTGGTCCCATCATCGTGACGATGGTCGGCATGCCAGCGGCCTTCGCGTAGATGAAGTACTTCTCCACGTCGGCGTCGGTGTCCTTGTCGAAGGTGATGGTGCCGCCGCCTACAATCTGGAAGCCCTCTGCACCGACCTTCTGGCGCCATGCCGCGAGCTCGGCGGGCGTCCTTTCGTACGGCACGTGCACTGACTTGAAGTTGACGTACGGCGTCCTCAGCGTCTTGATCATCTCCAGCGCCTTGTCCAGCGGAAACTCGCGCAGCGAATAGCTGGCGACACCCAGCTTGATCGTCGAGCCAGCTGAATGCGTTGGGTGCCCCGGCAGTGTTTCGCGGCGAGGTGACGCGGCACCGAGCAGCGCCGGTGCGCCAGACACACCAAGAGCTGCGCCAGTCAGGGTCGCGGCCGCGGTGGTCAGGAAGGAGCGACGTGGAACGCGCTGATCGGTCATGGATTCTCTCTCGAAGAAGCGGTGGGTGTTCGTGACAAGCTATTGAAGCAGGCGTGCTGTGCAGCGCGCACGACTTTCGCTATTGCGTTTTACGGAAGACTCCGGCATCGTCCACAGAGAGTATCAGCCCGAGGCATCCCTGCCCACTCAGTCATGAGGCTGTGCCGCCAATGATTACGCGCCGCTTTCACCGTTCGTTCAGCGCCAGCGCCACGCTCGCGTGCTTGCTCGGTACTCTTGGCGCGTGCCATTCCTACCCCGGCGGACCGGTACTTCCCAAGCCGTCGCCCGACCAAGTCAACGTTGGATACGGCACGCAGGACAGGCGCGACATCAATGGTGCTGTCGCGAAGGCCGATGCCGAAAAGCTCATGTCGTCGTCTCCGCGCACCGCGTCGGACATGCTTGTTGGGCGCTTCGCAGGCGTCGAGGTTACGCAGCTCGCCAACGGCGGGACGTCCATTCGCATTCGCGGCTCGCATTCGATGAAGGCCAACCAGGAGCCTCTCTTCGTGCTCGACGGAATGCCGCAGAGCAATGGCAGCAACACGTTGAAGGATCTCGCCCCGCAGGACATCGCATCCATCGAGGTGCTCAAGGACGCGGCGGCAACGTCCGTGTACGGATCCCGCGGTGCGAACGGCGTCATCCTTATCGCGACGAAACGCGGGCAGTGAAACGCGCGGCCTGCATGGCGAGTATCGTCACTACTTGATTCCTGACGTTTCCGTCTCGATCACGAGCACGGACGCGATCGAGCTCGGCGCAGTCGCGGGCAGTCGCACCACAAAGCCGTCGGGCGACTGCTCGACAGGCAGTGACTTCCGATCGGCGAGTACATACACCCTGCTCGGTTTCGTTGTCACGCCTGTGAGCACCAGGCGACCGTCCTTGGGCCAGTCGAACACGTGCGCATACACCACACCCGCCTTCGCCGTGTAGCGCCCCCACGCGGGGGCGCCGTACGGGCTCACTGTGGTCGCGTAAATCGACTCGCCGTTCGCTCGCATCCACTGCCCCATCTCCTGCAAACGGGCCACGCTCGCGGACGGAATTTCACCCTCGGCAGTGGGACCGACATTCAGCAGGAAGTTCCCACCCTTCGACGCGATATCGATCATCGTGCGCAGCAGCGTGCGCGTGTCCTTCCAGCCATCGTCGAACGACTTGAAGCCCCAGGTATCGTTCATCGTCATGCACGTTTCCCAGTCGACACCGGGAAGCCCAGTTGCGGGCACACGCTGCTCCGGCGTGCCGAAGTCTCCGACGCCGATGCCACCGCCCTGCGTCATGCCGCTCAACCCCTGACGGGTATGTCCAACGCGATTGTTGATGATCAGGCTTGGCTTGATCGCATGCAGGTACGCGTACAGCGCGCGCCCCTGCTCGTCGCTCCAGTCCGCGACCCATTCGCCATCGAACCACAACACGTCGATGTTCGGATATTGCGTGAGCAATTCCTTCAGCTGCGGCTTCATGTACGACTCGACGTACTGGCTGAAACGCGGATTGCTCCACGTGCGCGAGTTGTATTCCGGGGCGTTCGGCCCCTGCGCGTCGGGATGGTGCCAGTCCATGATCGAGTAGTACACCCCAAAGCGCATGCCCTGGCGGTGCGCGGCGTCCGCCAGCGCCTTCAGCGCGTCACGGTGGTACGGCGTCGCGTCCACCATGTCGTAGCTCGACACCTTCGAGTCGAACAGCGCGAAGCCGTCGTGATGCTTGGACGTGATGATGATGTATTTCATCCCCGCGTCCTTCGCGATGCGCACCCATTGCTCGGCGTCGTACTTCACGGGATTGAACGCCCGGACGAACTGCTCGTATTCTCCGACAGGAACCTGCGAGCGACTCATGATCCACTCGCCAATGCCGGGGACGCGCTCGCCATGATAGACGCCGGCGGGCACAGCGTAGGCGCCCCAGTGTATGAACATCCCGAACTGCGCATCACGCCACCACGCCATGCGGGCGTCATGCTGTGCGACAGTTTCGGTGGGTGCGCCCTGCGCCGACGCGAGGGACCTCGCACTACACGCGAGCGCAACGCCAACTACGATTCTGCGAATAAGCACTACTCGGCACCTGCTTGGATTTCTTCCGTCGGCGAGTTCCACGATTCAGATTGTGTTCGCGTAGTCGGTCCCCAAAATCCTGCGGCTTCATACGATGAATCGACTCATTTCTCTCTGCACATTCGCCCTCGCAAGCGTGCTCGTCTCCGCCTGCGGATCCGCCGACTCACCCATCGCGCCGACCGTGACATCCGTTGTCGGCACCTGGAACCTGACCTCCGTAGATGGCAAGCCACTACCATTTCTGCTTCAGGCAAGCGATCCCAAACAGGAGATGTTGTCCAGGCAATACGTCTTTAGCAGCTCGGGCGCGTACACCTTGTCATACGTCATCAAGGACACTGAACTCGACGGGACTTCCAGCACCGCCACCGCGTCGGCCGCGGGTTCTTACACGCTCTCTGCCAACACTGTCACCCTGACGTCCCAGAGTGACGGGTCCGTCGTGTCTGCTCAAGTAACGCCGACCACGATGACCATCTTGGCTGGTGCCACCCTGGTGTTTGCGAAACAGTAGCCTAAAGCATCTCGCCGAATTGCAAGTGCCGGGAACACATCGGGCGCCGCGGAAATTCCCGCGGCGCCCGATGTCAGCAAAGCGCGATCAGTAGCAAGGATTCTGCTTGATGCCGCCGGTGGAGAGTAGAATCTCGTTCGTCGGAATCGGCCGCAGTTCGTGACAAGCCTTCACGTTCGGCGCGCCGCCCGGATTGTACTTCGTCACGCGCTCCACGAGCTTGTGCGTGCGGGTCAGGTCGAAGAAGCGCGTCGTCTCTCCGGTGAGCTCACGAGCGCGCTCATCCAGGATGAAGTCGATGCTCAGGTCCGCGGCCGTGATCTGCATCTCGGCAGCACGACCCGGCTTCGCCGCACGCGTGCGAATCTTGTTGATGTTCGTCACTGCTGACGCAAGCTTGCCCTGATTGAACTGGGCTTCCGCCAGCATCAGGATCGTGTTGGCGAGGCGCATGATCGGGTGATCGCGCTGGCCGTCTTCCTGATTCGTGGAGGTGCGCGACGGATCGAAGTACTTGTTGATAGGTGGGAAGGACGCAGCGTTGTACTCCGACGGCGCGATCATCCTGTACTTCACGGCCTTGCGCTCGGCCAGCGTCACTTCGCGCGAGGGGAAATAGACCGCCGTGTCACCAATCGCGAACTTGGGGTTGATGACGGTGCCGTCCGGGAGCTTGTAGCCATTGTTGTTCGGATTGTTGGCCGTCCACGCGACCCTGAAGATGTCCTGGTAGCGCTGGTCGGGAGTGCTCTGGATGGTGGTGCCGGCCGGGAGGGGGGCTCCATTCCAGAGGCCCAGCAGCCATGTCGTCGGTTTAAAGCGCTTGAACGGGCGGTCGCCGGGGATGTCACGCGTCATCCCGGCTTCGACGTCGTACGGGAAGCCGAAGTACAGGTGCAGCTTGTTGCCGTAGCCGATGTTGTGGTTGCTTGCCGAATTTGCCGCGCCATTTGCAATGGGGTCGGCGACGTACTGGATGGCCCACACCACTTCACTGTTGACCTCGTTGCCAAAGTCCCAGTTCAACTTTTCCGTGGCGAGCAAGCTGAACCGCGGATTGCTGACGACCGCCTGCAGTTCGGTCTCGGCCTTCGCCATGTCACCGGCCGCGTTACGAGTCATGTAGACCTCGCCGAGGAGGTGCTGCGCGGCGGGCTTATCCGCACGTCCGTACTGCGCGGCCTTGTCGGGAAGCACAGCTTCCGCCGCGATGAGGTCGGCGATGATGGCGTCGTACACCTTTGCTGCCGGGTCACGGACCGTTTCCGTAAGCACGCCAGCCGTCGGCGTGAGGTACAGCGGCACATCGCCGTACGTGCGGACGAGGGTGAAGTAGTACATCGCGCGAAGGAATCGCGCTTCGCCGACGCGAAGGGCCGAGGTGCTGGCCGGCACGGCAGCCGTCTTGGCGACATCGATGACCGTGTTCGCGGTGTTGATGCCCTCGTAGAAATCGCGCCAGGTCTGCTGGATGAAGTCCACGTCACCGTTGAGCGACGAGGTGTAGTCATTGAAGAACTTGTAGCCGCCATCGGCACCCTTGTCGTACTCGTCCGTGCCGAAGACGGTCATCGTGGCGCCTCGCTCGAGGGCCCAGAAGGAGCGCAGTGGCTGGTACATCGCACTCACTGCCGCGTCGAAGCCGCCCGGCGTGGAGTAGTACGCACTCGTGATGCCGGTGATTGGGGTCTCCGTGAGGTCGACGCAGGCCACACTGACGCCAACACAGGCCATGGCGAATGAGGCAAGCAACCTGCGAGTCATGGAATGAGTCATCATGGATGCAATGGGAGTCATCATCGATTAGAAGCCGAAGCTCCCGCCAAGGAGGAACGTGCGGAACAGGGGAACGCCTGATCCGGTCTGGGTCTCCGGATCCAGCACTTTGGCGCTGGTGAAGAGGAAGGGATCCTGCGCCGTGACGTAGAGCCGCAGCGACTGCGCGCCGACGCTCGAGACGTAGCGCGCCGGGATGGTGCCGCCAACCGTGATGTTGCGGATCTTGATGAACGAACCGTCCTCGTAACCACGCGCATCGGCGAAGACAGGACTCTCCGTGTACTTGTCGGGGCGCGGCGCAGTGTTGCTGGGATTGGACGGCGACCAGAAATCTTCGGAGATGCTGTTGTAGCGAGCGGCCAGGGTTGCGCCGCGAATGAGGTCATTGCGGATCATGAAGTTCTGCCGCGTGATCGCCTGGAACGAGAGGTCGATGTTGCGATAGTCCATGCGCGAGCTGAAACCACCTGTCCACGTGGGGTACGTATTGCCGAGAATGACCTTGTCGTCCGTGTTGAACTTGCCGTCGCCATTGGTGTCGGCGATGCGGATCTCGCCGGGCTTGCGACCGAACGAAGCCGCGAGGGCTGCGTCTGCCGTCTGCCAGATGCCCGCGAACTTGTAGTCGCGCCATAGCGAGTTGCCACCGCCATTGATCGGATAGCCGATGAACCAGTTGTTGCCGGGATCATCAACGGCACCGCCGTTCAGGGAGACGATCTCGTTCTTGTTGTGCGTGAAGGTGATGTCGTTGGTCCAGTGCAGACCGTGCCAGCCATCCAGCGCGGTTGCCGACAGCGCGAGCTCGATGCCGGTGTTGCGCGTGGCACCGACATTCTGCGTGATCAACGAGTAGCCCGTGGAGGGCGGCAGCGCGCGATCGAGCAGGAGGTCGCTGGTGTTGGCGCGGTAGTAGTCGAGCGAGCCGTTGATCCGCCCGTCGAGGAAGCCGAAGTCAGCTCCCGCGTCGAACGTCGCGGTCTTCTCCCACCGAAGCTCCGGGTTTGCCAGCGTTCCGGGCGAGTAGCCGAATCCTGCGGATGAACCGTAGGAGTACGCGGTCCGGTTGAGGGAGCCCTGCGTCTGGTATGGATCGACGGACGTGTTGCCGGTGGTGCCGTACGAGCCGCGCAGCTTGAAGCTGTTGAGCGGGCCAAACGTCTGCCCGGCCACATCATCCAGCACGCGCCAGCCGAGGGCGATCGATGGGAAGGAGGCAAACTTGTTCCCCTCGGCCAGGCGGGACGAACCGTCCACGCGGCTGGTGAGGGTCAGCAGGTATTTGTCGAGCAGCGTGTAGTTGAGGCGGGCCATGTACGACTGGAGTGCCCACTGTGAAATCTGGCTGCTGAGGCCGGAGACGATCGAGCCCGCCCCGAGGTTGTAGTACTGCGCCGACTCGTAGGGGAGATTCAGCGAGGCCCCGTAGTTTTCCTCGAAGCTCTGCTTCTCAACCGAGTAGAGGAGCGTGGCGTCGACCTTGTGCCGACTGCCGAGCGACTTCTTGTAGGTGAGCAGGTTGTCGAGCGTAAAGTCGAAAGTCTTCTGGTCGCGGATGGACTCAACGGTCCCGGCGCCCTGCTGCTGCTGGGTCAGCGCGCCGACGAACTGGCCGTTGCGATTGAACGTGAGGTCGGGTCCGAAGTTGACGCGGTAGTCGAGGCCGTCGGCGAGGTTGACGGTCGCGAAGAGCGTCCCGAAGACGCGGGTGCGGAGGTTGTCGTTGAACCAATTGGCGGCGTCGGACAGCGGGTTGTCTCGCTGCGCGTCGGCGGCGGTCGGCTTGAAGATGAGGTTGCCGGCGGTGTCGTACGGGACGGCGAGGGGGCTGTCTGCCAGCGCCTCGGCATAGAGACCGTCGCCGCGGCCGAGGTTCTGGAGGCTGCGGACGAGGAGTGCCGAGCCGCCAAGGCGGATGCGGTCACGCGCCTGGCCTTCGTAGTTCACGCGCATTGACTTGCGGTCATACGCCTGCGCGATGGTGGTGCCGATCTGCTTGAGCAGGCTGCCGCTGACCGCAAACTGGTTGCGATCGTTGCCGCCAGTCACGGACATGTTGTGGCTGACCTGCGAGCCTTGGCGCGTGATGAGCTTCTGCCAGTCGGTGGATTGGCCGTTGGCGAGCCCCACAAGCTCCTCCGCGTAGAACACGGTGGCGATGAGATCGCCCTCGGGGCAGTCCGTCTGCGAGACCACGCCCGCGCACTTGTAGATCGGCGTGCCGGTATTCGGATTTCGCGCGGCTTCACGCTTGTAATTCGCGTACTGCGCCGGGCCCATCACCTCAACGGCGCGGCTGACTTTCTGCGCGCCGACGTAGGTGTCGTAGGTCAGGCGCGTATTGCCGGCCTTGCCCTTGGTGGACGTCACGAGCACGACGCCGTTGGCGCCGCGCGAGCCGTAGATGGCCGTGGCGCTGGCGTCCTTGAGGACTTCGATGGACTCGATATCTGCCGGGCTCAGGTCACCGATTCCGCCAGCCATCGGGATGCCGTCGAGGACGTAGAGCGGATCGTTGGAGGCCTTGAGCGACCGCTGGCCGCGGACGCGGACCCGGACGCCGTCACCGGGTTTGTTCCCGGTGTTGACGATATCGACGCCAGGAATGCGGCCCTTGATCGCGTCGATCGCGTTGGTGACGGGCTCCTGCTTGATCTCGG
>JBDTMO010000230.1:0-8127 GCA_039934235.1 bacterium
GTGCGGCAACCATCATCAGTTCCGACGCGGTGTGGAATCGCGCCGACGATCGCAAGTGTCCTGCATCAGCGACGACGTGGAGCATCTACTGCGCAGTGGAAAAGGCCACGATCGAAGTCACCGGCGGGTTTCATCATCGCCGGCCGGCCGGTGAGCTCGTGCGGCTGGTCGTCGAAGAGCGCACGAATGGCAAGGCGTACGCGCATCGCATGATGGGTTACAACAACGACCGCGCCACGACGCTATCCGATGTACGCAGCCTGTTTGCGGAAGCGATTCGGCGAATCTGATGGGAGCGGTACGTCAGCGCAGCCAATGCGAGGGGCGCGGCGAAACTTCCCGCGCGCTCCACCACCTCCCACACCGGCGCACCCGAGATGATGAACAACGACTCGGTCGCAATTTTCCACGCGGCAACGAACATCAGCAGACCGGGCACGGGCCGCACGGCAATCACCGCGGAGAGCGCCACCTCGCACCATCCGACGATTGGCGTGGTGCCTGAAGGCAAACCGAGCGTGCCATAGTGCGTTGCAAGCGTCGCCTTGCCGGCAACACCAATGAGGCCGTGCGCGCCCAGCAGCAGCACGGTTGTCCATTTGAGAATGGCGGAGACTCGTTCGATCATGGTCGCATCGATCGATGGCATTTCCCGACGGTCGATCAGCGCGCGCACCGAAGTTGGAATCGACGTCATCGCGAGCAGCGCCATAGGCACGCCGTAATTGCCAGCGCGCTCGAATGCCTCGAGAACACTCTCGCCGGCCAGAGGGCGAAGTAGCGCGGTGAACAGCGCCCAGACGCTCATATAGACAAGCGGGAGTCCGCGTGGCGCGAACAGCACTGCCATCCCCGCCGTTACATCGACGGCGCCAACGATGGGCATGAGCTTCCACGCCCACCGTTCGGGAATTCCCATCACGCCGAAGTACGGAAGCCACGCTGCCTTCGTGATGAAGCCGAACGCGCCATGACCGATGAAGCAGAGTGCCGCGCCAATCCGGAGGATCCAGTACGCGCTCTCGGATGCTGATTGGGTTGCTCGCATGAAGGAAAGTCACCGCGCCCTTCACTGCGCTCAATCGCGCACGACATCAACGGTCAAGCGGTGTTGCGTGCGGCACGCTCGCGCCCGCGGCGAAGCTGCTCGATGACATCGCGCGCCTTACGCCTGCTGATGGGAAGACGCACGCCATCCGTGAGTTCCACTTCGAGTCCCTTCGTCGTCGAGCGGCGCACGGCGCGTACGTGCGAAAGGTTGATCCCGGCCGAACGGTGAATCCTCACGAATGAGCTGGCGCCGAGTCGTTCGATGATTTGCGACATCGACTCGCGCACCACGTGGGTGCGCCCCGCGGCGTGCACCTGCACGTACGCGCCATCCGACTCGATCCACGTAACGTCGCCGACATTCACCGCGGCCCCGCCCTGCCTGCTCCCTAACAAGATGCGCTCGCTGCCAGGGTCGCCGAGTGAGCGGCGAATGCGCTCGAGTGCGGCGGAGAAGCGTGCTTGCGTGACCGGCTTCACGAGATAGTCGCTCGCTGCCACCTCGAATGCGCGCGCGGCGTGTTCCGAGTGTGCCGTCACGAACACGACGTGCTTCACCAACGCGCGAATGGCGTGCTGCGCCTCGAAGCCATCAATGTGCGGCATACGAATGTCGAGACACACCACGTCGGGCCGAAGCTCGCGCACGACGTCTGACAAGGTGCGCGCATCGCCACATTCGCCAACGACGTCGAAATCTGGATCGCCGTGCAAGAGCTGGCGCAGTCGTCGGCGCGACAGTGGCTCGTCGTCGACGAGTAGCACGCCGTGGCGCATCATGCCAGTGCCTCCTGCAAGTCCATGGCAAGTGTGCTCGGCGCCGGAGTACCGGTCGTGTACGGAATGACGATGCGCACGATTGCACCACCCGCTTGGCGCGCCTTCAGCGTGAGTGACGCGCGGTCGCCATGCACGGTTGTGAGTCGCGCGCGCGTGGCAGTGAGCCCGACACCATGTCCTCCCGCGCGCGGCGCTTGAGACCCCACTTCCGCGCCATCGTTCTCGACCGTGATCTCGACACCCTTCGATGTCACCGCGGCGTCGATATGCACGCGCAACAGTTCCTGTCCCGAGTCGAGGCCATGCACGACGGCGTTCTCCACGATGGGCTGGAGGAGCAACACGGGCACCAGGCAGTCGGCCGCCTCCGGCGCGACGGTCGACGTATACCGCAGGCGATCACCAAATCGCATCTGCTGGAGCGCGAGATACCGCTCGACGAGCTGCACTTCTTCCTCGATGCGAATCTCTTCGCGTCCATCATCATGCAGCGATGCGTGCAACAACTCGCTCAACTGCTCGATGGCGCTCACGGCGCGCGCTGGCTGCACGTCCGCGACGAGTGCTGCAATGGCGTTGAGCGTGTTGTAAAGAAAGTGTGGCTGGAGTTGTGCGCGCAGTGCCGACAAACGTGCCGCCTGCAACTGCGCTTCCAGCTGTGACGCGCGCAGCGTCCGTTTCTCCCGCTCGCGTGCCTCGGACATTCCCCACGCGGCAAGGAGGACGGCCGCGTACGTCGTCGCGACGGTCGGCATGGTGTTGTACCACGAGCGGGCGAGCCGCGGAATGAGCCCGAACAGGTGGGATAGCTCTGGTGACACGAATGACATCGCCCATGTATCCAGCGCAGCATGCGCCGCCGATATAGCTACGAACACCACTGCGTGCAACATGATGACCGGGGCGCGGAGCGGTGTGAGCGGCACGTGCATCGCGATCTGCAATACAACTGGCATGAGGATGGCCAGCGCGATCCATCGAGGAGTCGTGGATTCAATGACGGCGAGCCAGTCGATTGGAAATCCATGCGTTGCCGATACGTGTCTCGCCTCGAGCGCACTGACTCCGCCGAGTACGAGACACGCGATTACGACGATGACGCTCGCCCTGAACGATGGCGAGCGCTCGGTGCTGGTCATGGGTGCTTCGTATGTCGATGTCAGGGGTGATTGCCCAATGTGGCCAAGGTGACGGACGCGGCGCGCTCGGGATCGGTGTCCGACGTTTTTACAGTGAGCATCAGCGCGCCCTGCTTGGAGCGCACGCCCAGCGTCACCTGCGTGGCGGTTGCGCTGTCGAGGCTCACCAGAGCTAACGGCCCGTGGTCTTCAAAGAGTTTCAAGTACGAGGTAACGCGCTCCTCGAGCGGGCGCTGCGGATTGACGACGAGCGACGACTGGATGAAGGTGCGCATGGCGCTCGCGTCGCCGGAATTGAACGCCAGGATGTACCCGTGCGCGAGGTGACCGGCGTTGCTGTTCGGAATCGAGGCCGGCGCTCCATGCGCGGCGGCGGTGGCAGGGGCAGCGTGCACCAAAGCTCCCGCAGGCGCGGCAGCGGCAGTCGCACCGCTTCCCGGATTCGCGAGCAACTTCCAGTCGTCGAGCTTGATGATGCCAACGAGCCGCAGCGTTCCGTCTGGCGCGTAGCTCACCACCGCCGCCTCGCTTTCGGCGACCGCACCTGGAGTGATACCGGGGACGAACTTCTCGATCACGAAGTGATGCGTGACGATGAGCCGGTTGGTGCCCGGCTTCGGCGCCGTCTTGACGATCTGCTCCTGCTCTGGGGTTGATGGAAATACCCGGAGGGCCATCGTCGTGGTCGTCGGCTTGCCTGCTGCCATCTCCGCCGTCTCGACCGCGCGAAACATTGGGCTCGAGAGAATCTCGGCAAACGAGATTCCGTATTTCCGAAAGACCACGCCCATCAACGCGGCATCTCGGATGCCGTCGTCGCTGAGATTGCGCTGGGCGCTTCGCTCCACTGGCGTGGTGCCCATTGGCTCTTGCACGGAATAGTCGGTTCGAGCGTGGCGCAGCAGCACCGAATACCCTCCACTGCGCAGCTTGGCCATGAGTTCTTCTCGGCGCACCTGGGCGCTATCCGGCGCGGGCGTTGCGAGATGTACGACGAAGGCGAGTGAGGCAAGCAGCGACAGCATGTGTGCTCCAGTGTGCGGGACGCGAGTACACTGCACCCGGCGCGGGGAGAGGAACACTGGCGGCGCGTCCAGCGGTCGAGGATTGTTCCGAGCGGCACTAAACGGCCCGCGAGGTATACTGGGCGATCCGCCGGTGCTCCTTCAGTTGGTCACAGACTCCTCCATATGGTTTCCGCCACCATGCGTGTCGCCAGACTTGCGATACTCCTTGCCATCGCCGCCAGCACCGTGTCGGCGCAGAGCGTGCGAGTCGTCGACGACCAGCGCGCCGAGATCATTGGGATCCTGTTTCGGATCGCGGGCGCCCCTGACTTCAGCAACGGGAACGTTCAGCCTTACACGCGCCAGGTCGACTCGGCGTTCCTTCCCTTTCGAGATCATCCCGTGTTTGCCGAGCTCAATCGGCTCCGCCAGAAGTATGGGATATCACTGAGCTCTGTGACCTCGATGGCGCCGCAGCTCGTTGATCCAGTGACCTTCGGCGAGCGCAAGCCCATCGACGATCCGTCATCGACGCTCGCGAGGTCATGGCACGGTGCCGAGGCGCGACCGTTTCTCGCGGAGGCGCGCGACTTTGCGAAGGTGGCGCACGTCGCGGAGTTTCTCCGCACGCAACAACCCGTGTACGACTCAGCGACGGCCCGCGCTCAGCGTTTGGTCGATACGAAGGCACATCTTGGCTGGTTCACTCAGTTCTTCAATGAACCGTCGCGCGACCTGCTCATCGTGTCACCATTGCTCGCGAATAGCCGAGGCAATTTCGCGGCTGAGTTTTACGATGGCGCAGTGCATGAGCGATATGCGTTTCTCGGAGTGCCCAGTGCCGATGCTGCGGGGCTTCCCGTGCTGGATCCCGAAACGCTTGCGACGCTCATCCACGAGGTGAATCACACGTATGTCAATCATGTCGTCGATTCGGTACGCACTCAGCTCGCGCCGGCGGGAGAGCGGATCTTTCCCGCCGTCAGGAGCGCGATGAGCGGGCTCGCGTACACGAACCCGCAGATCATGTTCGACGAGTCGGTCGTTCGCGCCGGAGTCATCCGCTACCTGCTTGCAAGCGACGGCCCGGCAGCGGCGCGCGCGGAGACACAACTCCAACGCGGACTCGGGTTTGTATGGATGGACGAACTGGTCGACCTACTCGGTGACTACGAGAAGAGCCGCGCGGCGTATCCGACGTTCAGTACCTTCGCGCCGCGGCTCGTTGCGTACTACAACGACCTCGCGCCAAGAATCGAGCGGGTGCGCGACGCATACGAGAGTCATCGGCCGAGAATTATCGGGACATCCATCGTCAATGGTGCGCGGGAGGTCGACCCTGGATTGCAAGAGCTCGTGCTCACGTTCGATAATCCGGTCGCCGCGACTACCCCACTCAAGGGTGACTTCGGCGGCACGATTCCCGAACTCACAGGCGCATCGTTCGACGCAACGCGTACGAAAGTGACGATCGGGCTAAAGCTCAAGCCGGGACGTGACTACACCATTCCATTCGGGCCTGCCTTTCTCAGCGACGACGGATACCCTAACCAGCGGCTCGACTTTGCCTTCCATACAAAGCGTTAGAGAGCGCTCGTGCTTCGCGATAGCTCGGCGTAACCTCAATGCGTTGCGCGAATGGTGACTCGACTGGATTTGCTGCTGAAGGAATACGACACACTTCGTACCGAGAGCCTGAGCTCTATCACTCATCGGACGCAGATCGTGGCGTTTGCTTTGGCTGCTATCGCGCCCCGGTATCGCCCGCTATCCATTGCTCAGAAGGGCAAGATCATGATTCGCAAGCCGCCCAGCGCGCAGAGCTAGCGTGGCCGTGCTTCCTCGTGCGTTTGCTGCCGACCAGAAGCCGTTTAGCTTGTCTCGCTGGATTGGGTTGCATTCAGTGCGACAGAAACCTGTCTTTGGCCGACGATGGAGGTTCGCATGATCGACTTCGACGGACTCACGATGTTCGTCAGCAGCACCGCCGCCACGGGTGTCGTCAGTGGAGAGACACACCTCCATTTTACGCAACGCGGCCGACGTGTCGTCGCACGGTACGCGGGTGGCCAGGTCGCACGAGGGTGGCTCGCCGGAAGATGCGTTGACAGCACGCTCCGCTTTCGCTATGCGCAGCGCGAGGACGACGGGCGCATCCACGCGGGTGACTCCGTGTGCGAGGTGGTGAGGCGCGCGGACGGCCGTCTTCGCGTCATCGAACACTTCACCTGGCGCACTCGGGAGGCCACCGGCACCAACGTGTTCGACGAGCTCCCGCAGACGATCTGAAGACCGCAGCCGGATTTACAACCGCATCACGTCAGGGAGGCAAGCCTTCTCATGAGGAACCCAATGAGGAACCGCGCACGATACGCTCTTAGCACGCTTACGGCCGTCCTGGTCATCAGCGGATGCACGAATACGCCGTCGTCTGAGGCGAGCGTCAAGGAGGGCGCCCAGCTCGTGGGCGCGTGGCGCTCCAAGATCACTTTCAAGAGTGGTTCGCTGGCCGAGATGAAGAACCTCGAGTTCCTGTACTCGTACAACGCCGGCGGCACCATGACAGAATCGTCGAACTACGACGAGGCGGCGAACTCATCTCCGCCGGCATACGGGGTGTGGAGGCGAATCGACGCGCACACCTTCGAGACGAAGTACCTGTTCTATACGACGAAGGCACCAAGCGCAGCCGATGGCGAACCGAAAGGCACTGATTGGTGGCCGGCGGGACACGGTGTCCTCACAGAGACCATCACGTTGTCAGACAATGGCCAGACGTATACGTCAACGATCAAGTTGGCCACCTTCGACAAGGCCGACGCGCCAGTTGAGGGTGGCGGCACAGGCACGGGAGTGGGAACGCGAATCGTGTTCTGAGATGGCAATATTGGCTTTCGCACGCCGGCGCGGTCGCAGTCGATTTCGGCGTTACTGCGCGACCGCGATAGGAAGTTTCAGGGCGAACGTACTTCCGTGTCCCATCGTGCTGTCGACTGTCAGGTCTCCTCCCATGCCTCGGGCGAGATCACGGCTGATGGCCAGTCCAAGCCCCGTTCCAGATTGGTCGCGCGAGAATCTGGCATCGATTTGAACGAACGGCTCGAAAACACGCTGAAGCTGGTCAGATGGAATGCCACGCCCCGTATCAGTGACACTGATCGAGAGTTGTGCCGCATCGGCGTCGCAGGTAACGGTAATCCTGCCACCAGCGTCCGTAAACTTGATCGCGTTACTCAGAAGGTTGAGGACGATCTGCTGAACTTTTTCCCGATCAGCGCGTGCGCGGAGCCCCGCACTCGGCTTTGCGCAGTGTAAGACCATCCCCTTGGCGCGCGCCTGTGGCGTCGTCAGCGACTCACATGTCGCGATGATCTCATCGATGCGGACGTCCTCAATCTGGTAGTCGATCGTGCCGGCGTCGATCTTGGCGAAATTGAGAATGCCATTGATGAGGCCGAGGAGGTGTCGCTGGCTCCGCCGTATTCGCTCGAGCGATGTGCGCTGTTCGAGTGTCACGGCGCCCTGAATTCCCAACTCGATGAGCTCCGCGTATCCGCCGATCGCATTCAGCGGCGTGCGCAACTCATGGCTCATCATGGTGAGGAAATCACTCTTCGAGCGGTTGGCCGTTTCGGCGGCGGCGCGTGCCTGACGCTCACCTTCAACATCTGTATTTGAACCGATCCAGCCGACGATCGTGCCGTTCGAGTCGCGATCAGGGAAAGCGCGTGCGAGGTGCCATCGGTATTCGCCGCTGTCGCCGTGACGCAGGCGAAACTCCGCCTGATATGGCCGTCCGGTCGAGAGAGACTCAGCCCACCGCGCGCCTGCCTCTTCCTGATCGTCGGGGTGGACGAACGCCATCCACTTGTCGTCAAGAATTTCGCTCGGCGCAGTTCCGAAGTAGTGCGCCGTTTGGGTGCTCACGAAGTTGAGCATTCCTGCTTCATCTGACGTCCAAACCTGTACGGGTACCGCTTCGGTCAGCGTCCTGTATCGATCCTCGCTCGCCATCAACGCGGCCGAAGCATGTTCGGCCTCCACGCGCGCGCGCTCTGCGACTTCCGTGCGATCGCTGAGTTCCTCAGTCGACGCTTGCAACTCGTCAGTCGTCGCCTCGCGCCCCGGGTTGAACTCGAGACCGGTGGACA
>JBDTMO010000231.1:0-8107 GCA_039934235.1 bacterium
TGTCGACCGTTATGTCGCCGATGTCGCGGAGCGCACCGGTCCTCTCGCGCGCCCGATGAAGGTCGTGTACGATTGCGGCAATGGCGCCGGCGCCCTGGTTGCGCCTCAGCTAATGCGCGCGCTTGGCCTCGATGCCGTGGGTCTTTTCACCGAGAACGACGGAACATTTCCGAATCACCACCCAGACCCCACTGTTCCGGAAAACCTCGAGGACTTGATCGCGACCGTAAAACGTGAAGGCGCCGAGCTTGGCGTTGCTTTCGATGGGGATGCGGACCGCATCGGCCTCGTGGACGGTGAAGGGCGCATCATCTGGGGCGATCACCTGCTGATCCTCTACGCGCGCGACGTTCTGGCGCGAACGGGGAAAGGCCAATCGATTGTCTTTGACGTAAAGTGCAGCCAGGCGCTCACCGATGAGATTACGCGCGCCGGTGGCGTTCCGGTGATGTGGAAGACGGGCCACTCCCTCATCAAGGACAAGATGAAGGAACAGCATGCTCCCATTGCCGGCGAGATGTCCGGCCACATGTTCTTCGGTGAAGGGTTCTACGGCTTTGATGACGCGCTCTACGGCGCCGCTCGACTACTGCGGATCGTGGCCGCGTCCGGCCGCACCGTGCGTGAGTTACTGTCCGATGTGCCGGAGTTTGTGAGCACGCCGGAGATTCGTGTCGAATGCGGGGACGAGCGCAAGTTTGACCTCGTGGAACGCGCGGTCGCACACTTCAGGTCACTGTATGACGTCATCGACGTCGACGGTGTACGCGTATTGTTCGGAGACGGATGGGGATTGATTCGCGCGTCGAACACGCAACCGATTCTCGTTACGCGATACGAAGCACGCTCCGCCGAACGACTCACCGTCATTCGCAACGAGATGGAGAGTTGGATCCGGTCGCAGGGCGTAACGGTCTGACGTGACGGGGCGCCGCGTCTTAGGCGGTGCAATCGCCGTCACCGCGCTGGTGCTGCTTGTCGGGCGCTGGAGCGCATCGCTGTATACCGAGCATCGCTGGTATGCGTCACTCGCCGCACATGAGGTCTGGCGCGCCAAGGTCGCCACGATTGCCACGCTGACGGTGTCGTCGTTCCTGATTGCGAGTCTGTTCGCGTTCGTGAACTTGTACGCCGTTCGGCATTCCGTCTTCTCGCTTGTACTGCCACGGCGACTTGCGAACATCGAGATCGGCGAAGAGGTACCCAACCGATATCTCTTCGCCGCCGTCGTCCTCCTGTCCGTCGTGATGGGAGCGGTGCTGACCATCTCGTCCGACCACTGGCACGAGGCACTCCTTGCGACCATCGGACGGCCATTCGGCGAAGCAGACCCCTACTTTGGGGCCGACCTGGGGTTCTTCGTCTATTGGCTGCCATTCGAGACGGCGTTGCACGTGTGGTCCATCATCGTGCTCGTGTGCGTCACCGGGCTCGTCATCGCCCTGTACGCATTGACGCCGAGCCTGCGCTGGGAGCGCGGCACGCTCTACGTATCAGCGTACGTACGACGGCACTTCACGATACTCGGCGCCGTGTTGCTCTGCATTCTGGCGTGGAGCTATCGTCTCGGGATGTATCGCCTGCTCACCTTCGGCGGTGGACAACCTGGGGTTTTTACAAGCGTTGATCATCGACTGGTGCCCGCGATGCTGTTGCTCGCCGTGGTCACGGTGTGCGCGGCGGTAGTCGTCGCGTGGGCGGGATGGACCGGCCAGATGCGACTTGCCTTCGGCGCGGTGAGCACTGTACTCGTGCTCTCGCTCGCGAGCCGAACGGTTGCACCACTCATCATGCGGCGTTCGATGGATCCCGCCGCTCGCGCCAAGCTGGAGTATCCCTACGTCGCCACGCGACTGAATTTCACACGCCGTGCGTATGGCGTAGATCGAATGCACGCCGAGTTGCTCGGCTCGGGATTCAGCAGCGCGGCCAACGCGGCACCGCGCGTCGCCATTTGGGACGGCGCCACCCTCGCGCGCGCGGCGGAGCGATTGCCACGGGTTCGTGTCGTGGGCGATCGCGCGGCATGGCAACAGACGCCGACGGGCATGAACGCGTTGCTCGTTGAGCGTGGAAGCGAAGGCAATCCGGATGGGCGCGAGTTGTGGAGCGTCGGCAAGTTCGATCCGGCTACTGCTGACGAGCGCGGACTGCCAGTGCGCGTGCCGGGTATCGCGGGCATGGCAGACGAAATCGTCCTCAGCGAGCCAGCTGTCTATGACTCGGCGCCGAGCTACAATGTGCTCTCGGACTCCCTGCGCCAACTTGCGGGCGTCGAGTTGGTCTCGACCCGATCGCGACTGATGTACGCGTGGAGTCTCCAGAATTTTCGCCTGCTCTTTGGCGAGCTACCGCCAAACCGGCCGGTGATGGTACAGCGCCGCGCTGCCCGCGAACGTGTTGAAGCGCTCGTACCGTTCTTCGAGCAGGGATCGGAGGTGGTGCCAGTGATCACCGGGGATACGCTGTACTGGGTGATCGAGCTGTATGCGGCATCCAGCTCCTATCCGCTTTCACAACGCTTTACCGTGTTGGGCGCGGAGCGCAGTTACCTCCAACACGCGGCAACTGCCCTCATTCATGCGGCGTCGGGACGCGTGAGCTTCATCGTTGCTACAGCGCCCGATCCGGTGACGATGAGTTGGGTCGCGCAGTTCCCCGACCTGTTCAAGGCTCCGTCGACGCTGTCGCCAGCGCTCAGGGCATTGCTGCCTCCGCTCACAGACGGGGCACGCACGCAGGCGCTCGCCTTTGCGGCTGCTGGCTTCCGCGGAGACAGCCTTGAAGTCAAGAAATTCGCCACACCAGACGGCGCGGATTCATCCGCTGCGTCGCGCGAGCCCGCCCATGTCGTGCTTCCTGCGCTGGGGGGCGTGTCCCTCGTTTGGCCCCTTCTGGATTCTACGGAACGCGTTCGCGGCGTTGTCGCAGCCGCCGGCGGGGCCACACGGGGCACGTCCTGGCTGCCGATCGCCAGTGACGGAAAGCGCTGGGGCGCAGTGGTCGACCTTCTTCGAATGGCCGACTCGGCGCAACACGAGAACGGAACAGTCCGCGCGCAGCTACGCGTCGTCCCATTCGCCGAACGGGCGTTGTATGTGCAGCCGATCTATCAGTGGCGGCCCGGTGCCACGCCGTCTCTCTCGCGCGTCATTGCCTTCGTTGGCGATAGTGTGCGGGTGGGCACCACACTGGCCGCCGCGCTCGGAACAACGTCCCCCGACCGCCCGAGGACTCCAGCGTCGACACTCGACACGCATCTTCGCGCTGACAGTCTCTACCGCGCCATGCGAGAGGCCCTCGGCCGTGGAGACTGGGTCGCATTTGGGCAGGCATTCGACGCGCTTGGGCTCGTGCTTCGCGTTGCGAGACCGTGAGCTTGCTTGCGTCATGGGACGGGTCTAGCTTGCCACGGCTATCTCATGATACACGTGGCTACAGCCGGAGCGCCGACCGCCGTCATCGCGCTGGGAGGAAATGCTCTGGCGCCGGCGGGCGAGAAGAGCACCATCTACGATCAGTTTCGTCACACGCGCGAGAGCCTCGGACCCATTGTCGATCTCGCGCATGATGGATGGAACCTGTGTGTCGTGCACGGGAACGGTCCGCAGGTTGGCGACGAGCTCATTCGCAATGAGGTCGCGCGTCGCGAGGCCAGCCCCTTGCCGCTCGGCGTGCTCGTCGCGGCAACGGCGGGCTGGATCGGCTACATGGTGCAGCAGTCGATCGAGAATGCCTTGCGGCGCGCTCACTCTGACCGCGATGTGGCGACGATCATCACGCAGGTGCAGGTACGCGCGGACGATCCCGCGCTGAAGAATCCGACGAAATTCATCGGTCAGGCGCTCAGTATGGAGCGAGCCGACGAGCTTCGACGAGACGGACATGCGGTGAAGGAGGATGGTCGAGGCAACTTGCGGCGCGTCGTGGGTAGCCCCGAGCCACAGGCAATTCATGAACTGCGTACCATCAAGCGGCTCGTTGAGCAAGGCACGCTCGTCATCGCGTGCGGTGGTGGCGGCGCTCCAATCTATGTGAATCCGGTTACTGGTCTGGAGGGAATCGACGCAGTGGTGGACAAGGATCTCGCCGCTGCAGTGCTCGCACGCGACTTGGGTGCGACACTGTTGTTGATCCTGACGGACGTGGACGCAGTGTACGCCGACTGGGGTACGCCGCAGCAGCGACCGCTCAGACGCCTCTCGGCGGATGAAGCGGCAAAGATGGACCGCGCAGGATCCTTTGGCGAAGGCAGCATGGCGCCGAAGATTCGAGCGGCAATCGATTTCGTGCGGCGCACTGGTGGCCGCGCAATCATCACGGAGCTCAGTCGCGGCCGAGAAGCGGTGCGGGGCGAGGCTGGGACGACAATCACAGCGGAGATGGCGTGAACATCCACGAGTATCAGGCCAAGGACATCCTGCGCGCCGAGGGCGTGCCGATTCCGGCGGGCGAGGTTGCGACCACGCCCGAGCAAGTCGAGGCTATTGCCACGAAGATCGGCGGCATGGTCGTCGTGAAGGCGCAAGTGCACACGGGTGGGCGTGGCAAGGCGGGCGGCGTCAAGCTCGCCAAAACGCCGGCCGAGGCGAAGGAGATCGCGAGCAAAATCCTTGGCATGAAGATCAACGGGCTCACCGTGTACACGGTGCTCGTGACCGCGGCCGCCGACATCGCCACCGAAGCATACGTCGGCATCATTCTCGACCGTGCGACGAAGAAGCCGGTGTTCATGGTGAGTCCGGCCGGTGGCATTGATATCGAGGAAGTGGCGGCCAAGACACCGGAGAAGATTCTCAAGCTTCCTATCGATACGCGATACGGACTGCAGCCCTACCAGGCGTCCGAGCTTGGGTTCTTCCTGTTCGACGACGTAAAGAAGGTGCGCGCCGCATCGAAAATCATGATGGCGCTCTATCAGGCGTTCATGAAGAACGACGCATCACTCGCCGAGATCAATCCGCTCGTCGTTACGCCGGCCGGCGACGTGCTTGCACTCGATGCGAAGATTTCCGTTGACGACAACGCGCTCGAACGGCACCCCGAACTTGCTGCATTGCGCGATGAGACGGCTGAGGAGCCAAGTGAGGTCGATGCGCGGAATTCCAACCTCACGTTCATCAAGCTCGAGGGCGACGTTGGCTGCGTGGTGAATGGTGCGGGGCTCGCCATGGCGACCATGGACCTGGTGAAGTACTACGGCGGACAGCCCGCAAACTTTCTCGACATCGGCGGTTCGTCGAATCCCGAAAAGGTCGTGAATGCGCTCCGCATCATCACTGCCGATCCGAGCGTAAAGGTCATCCTGTTCAACATCTTTGGCGGCATTACGCGCACCGACGATGTCGCGAATGGCATTGTCACGGCGACGAAAGCCAATCCCCTGAAGATTCCTATCGTCATTCGACTGACGGGCACCAACGAAGAAATCGCCATGAAGATTCTCACCGACAACGGTTTTACCGCGTCGTCCGATATGGACGAAGCGGTGCAGAAGGCCGTCGAGCTTGCGAAGGGAGGAAAGGCCGCGTGAGCATATTCATCGACAACTCAACGACACTCATCGTGCAGGGCATCACCGGTCGTGATGGCGGTTTCCACACCCGGCAGATGATCGAGTACGGCACGAAGGTCGTCGGCGGCGTGACGCCCGGAAAAGGCGGCCAGAAATTCGACGACACGGTGCCCGTGTTCAACACGGTGCACGAAGCCGTCGCCAAAACCGGCGCGAATACCAGCGTGATCTATGTGCCGCCGATGTACGCTGCGGATGCGATGATGGAAGCCGCAGATGCGGGCATCAAGTTCATCGTCTGCATTACGGAAGGCGTTCCGGTGCTCGACATGACGCGCGTGTATCCGTTCGTGAAGGAGAAGGGAGCGCGACTACTTGGCCCCAATTGCCCCGGACTCATCACGCCGGGACAGAGCAAGGTGGGCATCATCCCCGGGCGCATTTGTGCGCCCGGCAATATCGGTGTCGTCAGTCGCTCCGGCACGCTGACGTACGAGATCGTGTATCAACTCACGCGCGCCGGAATGGGGCAGAGTAGCTGCGTTGGCATCGGTGGCGATCCAATCAACGGCACGAACTTCATCGATTGCCTGGACGCCTTCGAAAAGGATCCGCAGACGAAGGCCGTCGCGATGATGGGCGAGATTGGTGGCACCGACGAACAGGAGGCAGCCGAGTTTGTCGCGAAGCACATGACGAAGCCGGTGGTCGGCTTCATTGCGGGCCAGACTGCGCCACCCGGTCGTCGGATGGGCCACGCCGGGGCGATCATTTCTGGTTCCGCGGGTACGGCCGCCGAAAAGCTCGAGGCGTTCGCGAAGGCGGGTATGGGGATCGCCAAGCGGCCAATCGACTTCGTCGCGGAATTGCAAGCGCGGATGTGAACACCGCTGTGAGCGTTTTCCCGTGAGACTGCGCGATTTTCTCGCGCCCGAGCGGGCAATCGTCCCGCTCGTTGCCGACACGCTCCAGGAGGCTTCTGCCCAGCTCCTGGAGCGCCTGGCATCTGCACATGGCGTCATCGACCTGGCCAAGCTCTCGCGTCGCGTGAGTGGTGCGAAGTCAGATGACGTCGTCGCGATGGGTGATCGTGCGTTCCTGCTTCATTTTCGCACGGATGCCGTTGGCCAATTGCTCGTTGGTATCGGCGTCGCGAGAGAGCCGCTCTGTTTTCGCTCTGGCGACGATGAGGAGAAGTGCGCTCGCATCGTCCTTCTCGTTGCCACGCCACCGCGGCATGCGGCCCGCTATCTCCAGGTCGTGGGTGCGTTCGCGCGGTTACTGCGAAAACCAGAGGTCCTCGAAGCCATTCTGGCGGCGGCCAATCCTGCGGCGCTGATGGAGCTCGAGAGTTTTTCCGCATATCAACTGCCGGAGCAGTTGACCGTTCGGGACGTGATGAGTGATCATCCGATGACGGTGCGGGCAGATTCTCCGCTCCGAGAGGTCGCGCGGACGCTCGTTCGGACTGGGCTGGGTGCGCTCCCCGTGGTCGACGAGGAAGAGCGCGTGCTCGGCATGGTGAGCGAACGCGAGGTGATCCGCCACCTGCTTACCATTCAAGCCTTCACCGGCCCCGACGCGCGTGTTGCCGCTCCGCCTCTGAGTGGCAGCAAGACTGTTCGCGACATCATGACGCGGCAGGTGCTGTGCGTCGCGCCGGGGCAACCACTGGCAGAAGTGGCGTCGCTGATGGGTAACAAGGACGTCGACCGAGTTCCCGTGGTCCGCGAGGGCCGTCTGGTCGGCTTTCTCACTCGAGGGGACATCGTTCGTAAATTGATTGGCAACTGACCCGGGGCGTCGCCCCGAGCACACTTCACGGAGTACACACGATGGCTGGCAACTACACACTCACGATCGTCAAACCCGATGCTTTTGGCGCGGGGAAGGCGGGAAAGATCATTGCCCTTCTCGAGGAGAAGGGGTTTTCCATCAAGGCGTCACGCGTCCTGCGCATGACGAAGGAGCAGGCGGGGCTCTTCTACGAGGTGCACAAGGAGCGTCCATTTTACGGTGAGCTCGTCGAGTTCATGACGTCGGGGGCGTGCATGCCACTGATTCTCGAGCGCGGCGACGCCGTGTTATCGCTACGGGACGCGATCGGCGCGACGGACCCCGCGGAGGCTGCGGACGGCACGGTCCGCAAGCTGTACGCGGAGTCGAAGGGGCGGAATGCGATCCACGCATCCGATTCGGATGAGAACGCTGCGCGCGAGGCGAGATTCTTCTTCGCCGAGTGTGAGTGGGCGCGCTAACTCCCCATGCTGCGCGGACTTGTAATGCGGCTCCGCCGGGAGTAAATTAGGTGGCTATGCTGTCCTTTGACATTCGGTCGCTCACCGAGCACGCGGTTACCGTCGACGACGAGTTGTCTGCAGACGATCCTGTGTGGGTGGAGGGCGACCCAGTGCCGTCGGCGCCGCTTCGAGTCATGGGGCGTTTGTCGTCAGCTGGGCCGAGCCGGTTCTACTGGCACGGCTCGATTGAGGGAGAGGTGGCGCTGGCGTGTAGTCGCTGTTTGGGCGACACGGAGGCCCGTGTATCGGACGAAGCGCATCTCATTTTCGCGGAAGCGGGAACCGAGGGCGT
>JBDTMO010000232.1:0-8101 GCA_039934235.1 bacterium
TCGTCTCCCGACTCCGGCAACAGTGGCGAGGGATCGCTCGCGTTGAGCACGGCGACGTAGATCGCGCGATGGACCGGCCGGTCGACCGCGCTCATTTCCACCCAACCCGTGCGCGGCCCGAAATCAGTGCTCGCGAGGAAGTACAAATACTTGCCGCCGGCGTCGAACGCTGGAGTGACGGCGTCGGCCAGCGCATCCGTGACCTGGAACGACTTCGCGTCGGCGACGGAATAGACGAAGATGGCGCGTAGATGGCTGTCCAGGCTCTTCGAGTACGTGATCCACCGCGAGTCGGGCGACCACGACGGATCGAGCTGCCGGCCCGGCGTACTGTAGGTGTCGGCGTCGACCTTTACCGAACGGCCAGTTGCCGCGTCGATGAGCCAGAGGTTGAGGTGATTGTCCTCGACGAGAAGATGCTTGCCGGCCGGCGCCCACTGGAGGCCGGAGAAATACGCGGTGCCGCCGGAGGGCAGTGCGATGATGCGCGGCTTCGCGAGCCCGGATTGTTCGCCGATCATCAATTGATGTTCGCCGCCCGCGTCGGAGAGCCACGCGAGCTGTGCACCGTCGGGGGACCACGCGGGGTCGTGTTCGTGCGCGTCGGACGACTGCGTGAGATTGCGAGAATCTCCCTTGTCCGTGGGCACCGTAAAGATTTCGCCACGCGCTTCGAATGCCGCTCTTACGCCGGTCGGCGAAAGTGCGGCGTCGCGAATCAGCGCGGCGACCTTCTTGAACTGCGGGCGTGCCCACGGAAAATCTGCGACGACGTCGACGGCGAGCCGCTGCGCCTGATTCGTCTTCAGGTCGAGCAGGTGAATGTATCCCGCCTGCTCGTACACAATGGCGTCCGCGTCGGCCGACGCGTTCATCACATCAAAATCCTCGTGACGCGTGAGCTGCTTTACCGCCTTGGTGCCGGCGTCGTACGAGTACAGGTTCGCGGTGCCATTGCGGTCACTGACGAAATACACCGTGGAACCGACCCACATCGCGTTCCGGTCGTTGCTGTTTTTCCATGGCAGCTTCTCTACCGCATTGCTGGCGAGGTCGATGATGCGCACAGGCTGCGTGCGGCCACCGCGGTAGTGCTTCCAACCGCTCGTCTCGTACCAGTCCGGCACGAAGACGGTGGAGATCTCTTCGTATGCGAAGCGCCGGCTGTCTGGTGAATAGACGCCGGCGAACGCGCGCGGCATTGGCAGGGCGTCTTCGACCCCGCCGTCGGCAGACACCGTGAACAGCCGCAGGAACGACAGCTGCGGCGCGCTCGCGCGGTCCGACGCGAATACCACGCGCTTGCCGTCGCGCGTCCAGCCACGCACGCGATCCGGCCCGGGGTGATAGGTGAGCCGCCGCGCGTCGCCGCCTTTCGATGGCACGACGTACACGTCCGTGTTGCCCGCAGCGGTGCGCGTAAAGGCGATCATCGATCCATCAGGGGAGAACTGTGGCTCACCCTCCACGTCCGGTGTCGACGTGAGGCGTCGCGTGGGCCCGCCGGCGCGAGCCGTCACCCACAGGTCGCCCGCGTAGGCGAACGCAATCGAATTGCCGTTGATCGCCGGATGGCGGAGGAGGCGTGTGCCCTGCGCCTGCGCAGCAGCGGCGAGCGCCATCGTCAACAGCAGTGAGCGGCGGAGCATCGGCACGGTTCTCTGGGAAGGAGGAATGGAATTCAACGACGTGCCGCCAAGCGGGCCGCGAACCAATCGACAACTTCGCCGACGACCTCCTGCTTGATGCGCAGTGGCGTGGGCAGCTTCGTGTAGTTGCCGGGAAACCCATCGGCGTCGACGACGAAGAGGTGATTCACGCCGGGCACCAAATGCGCGGTGACATCACGGTTTCCCGCGGCGCGGAAGGCTGCCTCCTGTTCCGGAACCTGCACCGGCGGCGCCTGCTGGTCATTCGACCCGGTGAGGATGAGCACCGGCGTCTTCACGCGGCGTGCGGTGGCGGCGGGATCATACGTGAGGAAGAACTTCATCCACGGATCGGCCGCCATCATGGAGTCGACTCTCGCGGGAATCTGCGCGATTGCCGAGTCTTTTCCGGGTGCGCTGAGTGCGGCGTTGTGCATGATGAGATTCTTCATCTGCATGTCGAGAGCGGCGCGTACGGGGCGAGCGACGCCGGCCAGCAGCACGATCGCCTTTACGCTTGGCTCCTTGTCCGCCACCATCGGCGCGATGACCGCGCCTTCACTGTGCCCGACAATGCCGAGTCGCGAGGCGTCAATCTCGGGGCGCGTGCGCAGGTAGGCGAGGCCAGCTCGGATGTCTTCAGCGAATTCTGCACTCGTACTGTGCTTGAATACGCCTTTCGATCCGCCCGTTCCGCGATCATCCATGCGGAGCACCGCGATGCCTCGGCGACCGAGAGAATCGGCGAGCTGCCGGAAGGGGCGATAGTCGCCGAATCCGAGGTATTCGTCGCGATCCTGCGGTCCGGACCCGGTGATGGTGATGACAGCGGCGACCTTCTGGGTCGGTCCTGCGTTCTGCGGGATGGTCAGGGTGCCGGCGAGTGTGTGGCCGGCGGGGGTGGGAACAGTCACGTCTTCGGCGCGATAGTTCGCGCCTGAAGGGGCGGCGTAACTCGGCGTTGTCGCGGGTGTGGACTGCTGGGCGCTCAGCAGGGCAGGTGCGAATGCGATGGCCGCGGCGATGCGGAGGCCCCGAGGCAGGAGTGACATGACGCGTGCAGCAAGGGGAACCATAGTGGTATACCGAACTGGATGCTACAAAGGTTGGCGCGGCTGAAAGAGCGGCGCAAGGGCAACAACAATCGGGCTTGGTTTAGCCCACATGAAGCGACTCGAGCCTTCCAAAGCCTTGGCTGAGCAGGGCTGGGCGCGGCGCTGACGCCGACGGCCCAACCTGCAGGCGCAGCGATAGCTTCCACTGCCGGCGTCATTGAACGCAACGCGAGGATTCACGCGGCGCTGAATTGGTGACGCCCATTGGGGGATGGCGCCCATCGCTCGGGCATGCCAACTGCTTCGCCTGCGGAGTTCTCCAGCGTGCGCTCGTCACGCCTTGTCGGGTGTAGCGTTACGCACTACACTCCAGTTGTGCCGTGAAGATTCGAGGCTTCGCCCATCGGGGCCTGGAGCGACTGTTCACGCGCGGCGACGGAAGGCGACTTCCGCCACAGTGCATCGACAAGCTTCAAAAGATGCTTGGGTTCCTTCAGGCGATGGCGGACGTGGAGGAACTACGGTCCCTGCCGACATGGCATCCGCACATGCTGGTTGGCACGCGAAGCGGCGTCTGGAGCCTGATGGTGACTCGGAACTGGCGTCTGACGTTTCGGGTGGATGCTACGGAATGCGAACTGTTCGACCTCGATTTCGAAGACTATCACTAACGGGAGGTCCGTATGCGCATGTTGATGCCGCCTCACCCGGGACTCTTCATCCGCACCGAGATCCTCGATGCCCATTCTCTCTCCGTGACAGCGGCCGCAGCGGTGCTTGGCGTCGCTCGGCCCACGCTCTCGAATCTCGTGAACGGACGGGCTGCACTGACCAGTGAAATGGCCCTGCGAATCGAAATGGCGTTCGGTGTCACCATGAACACGCTCATGCAAATGCAGCTGGCATTTGACCTGGCGCACGCCCGAAAAATCGCTCACCGCATTCGTGTCAGACCATACCGGGCTCCGCAACGAACTGCCAGCTCATGACGCCTAGTCGTCGCCCTTGCGCTTGTCGCCCTTGAGCACGACGCCGAGCACCATACCGATCACGCTGATGAGGAGCGCGCCAACCAGCGCCGGCAAAAGGCCGCGCACCGAAAACGCGATGTCGAGCCGCACCGCAAGCCACGCCGTGAGCAGCAGCATGCACGCGTTGATCACGAGCGTGAACAGGCCCAGCGTGAGCAGCTGAATCGGAAACGACAGCAGCGACAGCAGCGGGCGGATGAAGGTATTCACGAATCCGAACACGAGCGCCAGGCCGAGCAACCCCTGCCAACTCCCCGCGTAGTGAATTCCGTCGACATACCGGGCGGCACACCAGAGAGCAAATGCGTTGATGAGCAAACGCGCGAGAAGTCGCATGATGGTCGAGTGGAGGTGGCGAGACTGCGAGCGTGTGTCGAACGCAGTTAACGTTGTACCGCGACACTACGCAGCGCCATCGGTATCCTTGTCGCCGCGAGCGGTTCCGCGTTCCTGTCACAAGTGGCGGCCCCCCGCGTAGGGTGTGAGACTTCATATACAGTACTCCGCCCCGCCATGCACTTCGCCGACGTCCTCTTTACCGCCCTCGCCGAAATTCGCGCCAACAAACTGAGGAGCTTCTTCACGCTCCTCGGCATCATTGTCTCCGTTGCATTCCTGGTCGCGGTCGTCGCTGTCATCCAGGGGATGAACTCGTACGTCAAGAACAACATCGCGAATTCGGTCATCGGCACGAACGCGTTCCAGGTGCGACGCGTCCCGATCCAACTCGGGTTCTTCGACGACGAGATGTGGAAGAGGGTCGCGCGCCGCCCAATCGTCACACGCACGGACTTCGAAGCAGTGCGCGCCGCACTGCCCAACGCGCAGGCGATTGCGATCACGTCCGGTGGGCCGTCACCACTCTCGGATGTCCAGTGGGGCAACCGCGTCATCGGCGACGTCACCATCCGCGGCATCACCGCCCCGTACCAGGACGTGCAGGACTATCGCGCCGAGCGTGGACGTCCACTCATCGATCTCGACGAGACGCAACGACGCGCCGTTGTCGTCATCGGGAGCGAAGTGGCCGAAAAGATGTTCGAAGCGACAAACCCGATTGGCCAGGAGATCAAGCTCGCCGACGAGCGCTTCGAAGTGGTGGGAGTCCTGGCGTCCAAGGGCCGAGTACTCGGGCAGTCCTTCGACGCGATCGCGATGATCCCGCTGTCGCGCTACGAAATGATCTATGGTCATCGCGCGTCGACATCGATCTCCGTCAAGATGGCCGAAGCAGCGGAGGTTGCGCCGGCGATGGCGCGCGCGGAGGAAGCGATGCGCATGCAGCGACACCTGCGCCCAGGCCAGGAGAACAACTTCTCCGTGGAGACTGCCGACGCACTGGTCGATTTCTGGAAAAACCTCACCGCCGTGTTGTTCAGCGTGATTCCCGCTGTTGTCGCAATCGGTGTCGTCGTTGGCGGCATCGTGATCATGAACATCATGCTCATGGCGGTCAGTGAGCGCACGCGTGAGATCGGCATTCGCAAGGCGGTTGGCGCCCGCGCGCGCGACATCGAGCGACAGTTTCTCGTCGAAGCCATCGCGCTCTCTGCGCTCGGCGGCATCATCGGCGTGCTATCCGGCTGGGGGTTCGCCGCATTGGTGTCGTTCGCGTCGCCGCTGCCGGCGCGCATCACGTGGTGGTCCGTCGTGCTCGCGGTGTTTCTGGGCGCCGGTGTGGGCGTGATATTCGGCGTCTATCCATCGCGTCGCGCTGCTCGCCTCGATCCAATCGATGCATTGAGGGCCGAATGATCTCGCGCGTCCTCTCGATCGATCAGTTCCGCGAAAATATCGGCATCGCGGTCGACGCACTGCGCGTCAGCAAGCTGCGCTCCGGCCTCACGATACTCGGCGTCGTGATTGGTGTGGCGACGGTGATGACGATGGCGACGATCGTCAAGGGCATTCGCGACCAGATCCTGACGACTATCAATGTCGCTGGGCCGACGACGTTTTACGTGATGAAGATTTTTTCGACGACGCCGATCAATCCGGACCAGCTGCCGAAGTACGTTCGCGTTCGGCCTGATCTTGCGTCGCCGGAAGCGGTGCGCATTCAACAGCTGCCGGGCATCGAGTACGCGGGGATCTGGTCGCAGATACAGGCGCGAGTGAACTACGGAGGCTCGCGGACGCGCGGCGTACTCGTGTACGGTGCCGACGACCGCTATCAGGAAGTCTTCGGCGGCGAGCTCGTCGAGGGTCGGTGGTTCACGAAGAACGAGCTGCGGAGCGGCGCACCGGTCGTGGTTTTACAGGAGCGGCACGCGCGACAGATTTTCGGTCGCGAATATCCGCTCGAGAAAATCGTGATGATCGGCGGACGTCCGGTGCAGGTGATCGGACTCTATCAGGAGCCCGCGAATATCTTCTCGCCGCCGGGTCAGGAGATCGGCGCCATCATGCCGTTCGAGTACACGTGGCACGCGTACAACATCGACAAGACGAACGCGTTGTTCATCGTCGTCAAGCCGAAGCCGGGTGTCACCGTTGCCGACGCGGAAGATCAAGTCACGGTGGCGCTTCGCGAGCTGCGCCGCCTGAGGCCGGGCGAGAAAAACAACTTCGACCTTATCAGCCAGGATCAGATCCTCAACGTGTTCATGTCCATCACCGACATTTTCTTTCTGGTGATGCTCGTGCTCGCGTCCGTCGCGTTGATGGTCGGCGGCATTGGCGTGATGGCGATCATGATGGTGTCAGTCACCGCGCGCACGCGTGAAATTGGCATTCGCAAGGCACTGGGCGCCACGAAGCGCGACATCCTGCTGCAGTTTCTCATCGAGGCATCGACGCTCACGGGCATTGGCGGGTTGCTCGGCATTGTCGTCGGGCTTCTTGCCGGCCGCGGTGTGACATTCCTGATGAATGTGCCGGCGGACGCGCCGCTCTTTCAGACGCTCATTGCCGTGGCGGTGTCCGTGGGCATTGGCCTGGTGTTCGGCGTGCTTCCGGCGCGCCGCGCGGCGAAGCTCGATCCCATCGAGGCACTGAGATATGAGTAGTCACAAGTGCCACCGCGAGCGATTCAGGCCGATATGCACGTAGAGATGCGGTTCTTCTTAAACCGCAGAGGGACGCGGAGGGGCAGAGGGCGCAGAGAACTGCTCTGTGTTAGTTCCTCCGCGGACCTCTGCTCCTCTGCGTCCTCTGCGGTTGATAGTAAGAAGTGACAGAATGCTTGCACCGGTTTTCTCCGGCGCACGACAGCACGTTCACAGAATTGACGAGTGGGTTTTATCGCGGAGTCGTGCTTCCGAGGACGGGCCCTTCGGAGTTCAGGAATGCGACGAGTGAGGCAATTTCGCGCTCCTTGAGATTCAGGTTCGGCATACGCACCGAGTTCGGCGTCGCCGCTGTGTTGCGCGAGAGCGGGCTGCTTTGGGGATCAGCGAGGAACTTCGCCACGTAGTCGGCGACGTAGCGCTTACCGGTAAGGTCGGGCCCGAACTTGTAGCCGGCTGTTCCTTCTCCGCCGCGCGTGTGGCACGACACGCAATCCTTGGCGACGAATAGCTGGTGTCCGCGCTCTGCGTCCGCGAGTGCCCGAGGGGCTGGTGCGCCAGCCGCGACAACGTGCATGGGGAGCAATGTGCGCTCCAGGTTCATGAACCCGCTGTGAATCTTGATGGTCCATTCGCCGGCGTGTGGGGCGGTGATCGTGGCGGCGTAACGACCGCGCTCATTCGCCCAGCTCGCCGGAATCGTCATCTCTGTGCTACCGGACTTCAATGTGATGGTGGGCTTGAGTCCGTCGAGCAGCGTGACGGCGTGCTGTCGCACCATGAAGGAAACGGCGACCGGCTTTCCCGCGACGAGGTATTCCGGCAGGTCGTCCACGGAGACGATGGCCCAGCCGCCAAAGCGGAAGGCAAGGACGGGAAGCAGCAGTGCGCCAAGCAGGACGAGGGACAGCGGTTGCGTCTTCATGGAATGCCTCGGTGTTGCGAAGGGCTTCTGATCAGCGTGAGCGACGATATGATGCCGGCACCGGGGACAGCGCTTATCCTGTCATCCCGCACGCTCGCAGAGCGTGTCGGGATCTACCGTCCATGCCCCCGACCATGACTCGAGTGCCGCACCGTAGATCCCGACACTCGCCTGCGGCTCGTGCGGGATGACAGGGACGACAGGGTAACTGCGCTCAGCGAACACGACGAGCGGTACGTTCTACCAGTTAGCTCAACAATAAGGAGAGAGCGCATGTCCCCTTGGCTCGAAGTCGCGCGCCGCGCCCGTCGCGCTGCCGCCGTTTTACTCGCTGCAGTGCCAGCGTCCCTCATGGCCCAGGCAGCACCAAACGCACTTACCCAGACCACCGGCCAGCAGCCGCTCGTCATTCGCGGCGGATGGTTGTTCACGG